>JAPORZ010000207.1 GCA_026709915.1 Gammaproteobacteria bacterium | reverse complement strand
TGGTAGGCGATTGCGTCGATATTGCGCCGCCGTCGCTGGGGGCTGCGTAACACCTCCGCACATTTCTGCAAGCGCCGTGCACAGATCCAGCGAGTGATGGAGGTGTCCTCCCGGGCGAACAGTTTGTTCAGGTAGCGCACTGTAACCTGATGCGCCTGTGCGATCTGTTGCGGACCAAGCTCCTGGCTGAACAGGCGCTGGTCGATGTATAACTTGACCCGATGCAACAAGGCCTGGCTGCTGCCGGAACAATGGTCGTCGGTATTGCGGAAACTGCTGGCAGCGGCGGCGGCGATAGTATCGAGCAGCGCCTCGACCAGCGCCGAGTCCGTCTCCGCCTCACCGGTTTGTAACTCTCTGTGCAACGACAGCAGCATATCAAAAGCCAAGCGGGTCAGGACCTTGCGCGAGTCAAGGGTCACCGTGGAAACTGCATCGAGGTAAGGAATTCTGTGTACGATGTCCGCGCGTGGGATGCGCAACAGCAAACCCCTGAAGTCACTATCTCCCCTGCCCCAGCCTCGATGAGGCATCCGCGAATCATACAATACCATTTGTCCCGGCGTTAAGCAGGCCGTGCGGCCTGCCTGAGTAACGATGGTAGTGCCGGTAATCTGCACATTGAGCATGGCAAACTCATCCTCTGCATGGGCCGTTCGACAGGCGCCGCGGGATACGGTAAAGGGCTCCCGACAGCGCACATCCATCAGCGCCAACCGGTCAAAGTCATGTTTTACCAGGGTGCCGTTGAAACGGCTCAGGCTTTCCTTAGATACGTCAAAGCGGCTGGTTACGTCCAGCAGATAATCGCAAATCACCTCGTTCCAATATGTGATACGATCAGCGTTGGAAAGATTTTCAGTCGTAAATATTTGCATACAGGCCAAGCCATGTCCCCGCACCACTCCCACCGGGGTGGGAATCTAATGGAGATTATAGCAGTTTCAGGATATTTGTTCCCATGCGGGTATAAATCGGTTCCGCATAGTAGAAGATTAGGGCCATGCATGCCTTGTAAACTGTCGGGATAGTCATCCATTGGGGGGAAATTCGCCATGAACAGCCGTTATGTCTGTGTTTTGCTGAGCCTTTGCGGCCTAATGCTCCAGCCTTTGGCGAGCGCGCAGCAACTCGAAGAAATCATCGTCACCGCGCAGAAGCGTGAGCAATCGGTGCAGGACGTGGGCCTGACGGTGACGGCCTTCGGCGCTGAGCAGTACCGGGAACTGACCCGGGGCACCCTCGACGGTCTGGCCGCGCAGGTGTCCAACGTGCAGGCCTACGCCACCAACACCTTCCTGCAGAGCGTGCATGTGCGTGGTATCGGCTTGAATGAATTTCAGGGGCAGTTCGACTCACCGGTGGCGCTGCACCTGGACGAGGTGTATATCGCCAAGCCCTGGATGAAGGCGCGTCGCTATTATGATATTGGCCGGGTGGAGGTGCTGAAAGGGCCGCAGGGCACCTTGTTCGGGCGCAACACCACCGGCGGCTCGGTGAACTACTACACCCAGGCGCCGGTGGAGGTATTTGAGGCGGAACTCGAAGCTGGCATTGACGAGCACGAGCGCTACCGGGTGACCGGCATGGTCAACAGCCCGCTGTCTGAGCAGTTGTACGGGCGTTTGTCATTCAACACGGAGTTCGGCAACGGCGGCCCGCAGCATAACCTGTTTTCTGATGATGAGCACGGGCGGCCGGACATTATAGACTTGCGCGGGCAGTTACTCTGGACGGGGGAGCAACTGACTGTACGGGCGCTGGTGCACGGTGGTCATAACAAGAGTGACAGTCTGGCGTGGAAATCACCGGGTGTCTTCAATCCCAGCGCGTCAGGGCGTCCGGATGACCTGTGTCCTCAGGTGTTTACCGGCGAAATATCGACAAGCCCGTCGTCTTGCGCCAAATTCAACGGCTTCGCCACCTTGAACGGATACCCTGAGGGTGAGTTTGAACCGGAAGGCAAGCATACCATCAACCAGAACAAGCCGCCGACCATGGATGATACCTTCTACGGTGGCTACCTGCGCTGGGATTATGAAGTGGGTGACGCGACCCTGACCTCCATCACCGCCTACGAATATTACGAGCGCATCCATACGGACGACAGTCAGTCCGATATCTTCAACTCCACCAGTACCCATTATTACAACGAAATGAACCAGATCAGCCAGGAACTGAGGCTGGCCGGCACAGTGTCCGACCGCTGGCGCTACATCCTGGGGGTTTTCTATGAAAATGACGACCTGGACCAGGTGGATGGTTCCGACCTGAGCGAGCAACCCATACCGTGGCTCCTGCCACCGCTGCCGGCAGACCAGTTCTTCGCCCATTTTGGTATCGACACCGAATCCATTGCCGTGTTTGCGCACAACGAATTTGACTTCAGCGACCGCCTCACCCTCAACCTGGGGCTGCGTTATACGGACGATACCATCGAAGCCAAGGATGCGATACTGGGCATCGGCCAACTGCCGCAGTTCGGCAAGGAGAAATTCGTCACCCCCTGTCTCGTTACCACCTACCCGGGCGGCCCGGTTGGCGCGGCTGCCTGCCCGTTCCTGGGGCCAGAGGCGCCGCTCTACAACGACAGCCGTAACGACAAGGATTTTTCCTGGCGCGTCGGTGTCGAATGGAATGCCATGGATGACCTGCTGGTATATTCCAACCTGACCACGGGTTACCGCAGTGGCGCCTACAGCCTGCCGTTCGCCGGCGCCGCCACCACGTTTGAACCGGAGGAACTGCTGACCCTGGAGCTGGGCTTCAAGTATCAGTTACTCAATGACACCTTGCGTATCAACGCCTCGGCCTTCCGTTACGTCTATGACGATGTACAGGTGAACGTGGATGACCCGGTGTCGCCTTTAGTGCCCATTACCCGCAACATCGGCGAGCAGTTGAATACCGGCTTCGAAGCGGATGTCACTTGGCAGCCCATACCCGCCCTGTACCTGAGGCAGAGTGTCGGCTATCTGGACGCCGAGTTTAACGATACCGACCGTACGGTTTCCACCTACACCGGCCCCATCCCCCTGGAAGGCAAACGCCCGGTCAACTCGCCTGAATGGACTTATAACGGCGCAGTGCGCTGGCAGCAACAGGTAGCGGACGGCATGGACCTGATTATCGGCGTGGATTACCGTTGGATCGACGAGCGCTACCTGGAGGCGACCAACCAGCCATTTGATAAGGCAGATGACTACTGGGTGGCCAATATGCGCGTGGCCCTGGCCACGGAAAATTGGGAGGTCGCAGTCTATGGGACCAACCTGTTCGACGAGGAATACATCAGCTACATCAATAATATTTCCTTTATCAAACTGAACGTCTATGGTGAAAGGCAGACCTTCGGGGCCTCGGTGCGTTACCGGTTTCAGTAACGTCGAACTGCCGCAGCGATGGTGATCATTACTCAGGCGCCTCTAAAAATGTCCTCCATGGCATTTCCGGTGGCGCCTACTTCATCTCCAGAAAAATACTGTTAAGCCGATGCACAAAGCCAGCCGGGTCGTCCAGTTGGCCGCCTTCGCTGAGCAGGGCTTGCTCGAACAGGATGTTGGCCCAGTCG
>JAPORZ010000230.1 GCA_026709915.1 Gammaproteobacteria bacterium | reverse complement strand
ACCGCTTCCCGACCCGCTGAACCGGTCAGAATTAAATGGAAAGAGTACTAGTGTTGACGATGCGATAAAGCGGGCGCGCAGTCGTTTGGGCGGGGGTGACAGTCGGACTCATTGTGAGGAATGCGGGGGAGCAATTCCCGCTGCCCGCCGGCAGGTTGTTCCGGGTGTGCGCCTTTGTATTGCCTGTCAGTCAGAGCATGACAACGAACAGGCTGTGTTCATCGGTTACAACCGGCGCGGCAGCAAGGACAGCCAGTTACGTTGACTCGGCGTGGTATTTCTGCACGTACTCCTGGATAGAGGCAACGCCGCGCGCCTTGGCTTCAAACAGGCTTTCTAAGTGTTCCCGGGAATTGATGATGCCCATGGTGACGACCTTGCCGTGTTCGTCGATCAGCACCGAGTACGGTAATTTACCTACCCCATAACTGCGCCCCAGGATTTCCGAGAGCACATAAGTAAAGCGGGACAGCTTTTGCTGCTCGATAAACTTGCGGTGCTGTTCCGCCGGACCGTCACTGGCCAGCACGATGTCCAGCCATTGGCTTTCTTCCTTCTGCGCCGAGAACAGCACCGGCAACAGGGTCTTGCACACCGGGCAATCGGGCGCCAGGAAAAACAGCAGCAGGCTGCGGGCGGGGTCGCGCACACCGCCGACCCGGATTTTCTTGTCGTCAATAGTCAGCAACTCCAGTTCCGGGGCTACGTCCCCGGGGCGCAAGGTCTGATTCACCATCAGGGCGCCGGCCGGGGCCACCCGTTCATACAACACGCCGATCTGCCTGACCAGGGCAAACACCATCACGCCCAGGACCACAACGGCAATCCAGAGCAGCAGGTTAGAGACGATCAAGGCTTCAAGCATGGTATTCCTCGTTGGTCAAAGGTTGCAACAGGTCTTTATTCGTTAGCAATTGATTGATGATATTGTAAAACAGACAACCCATCACGGTTGCCAGGCTGATAACCAGCCAGTCAAACCAGAGCAACATGCGTGTTTCGACACGGCTGCCGACGATGAAGACAAGCAGCGCTAACAGGCCGTTGCGCGCCAGCATCCACTCGCTCAAGGTCTGTCTTTGTGCCGGCCCGCCGCAACCACAGTCAATGTTGCGTCGCCCGCGCAACAGGTTGATGGCAATGGCGGCGGTGTACAAGCATAACAACCCGCCCGCCGCCAGCGCGGCAATGGCCCTGGTGGTCGGTATCAGCAACGCGGCCCCGATCATGAGCTCCGCCACGGGGAGCAGGTAAACGCCTTGCCGCGTCAGGCTTTCCGGCAGTACCTTGTAGTTGGCAAGCGTTGTGGCAAATTCCCCCGGCGCCCGGCACTTGTGCCATCCTGCCAGCAGGAATACATAACCGAGTATCCACGCGGCGCTGAGATTAAGGGCGGGGTCGAAGCTGAGGTTGAACATGGCTGGACAGGGTGGGTAGCACGTTATATTGGGGGTAGCCGCGTTTGCTTTGACGATAGCGACGCTGTTAGCGGATTTGCAACCGTGTATCACCAATCTGTATGTTGTTCCATTCCGGTTCGACAACCCGAATATCGTTATTCTCCAGCGCGGCGATAAAATTGTCCATATCGCCCTCGTCATCCGCATAAATATAACCGGTGACATCCCAGCGTCCGGCAATTTCCTGGTAAACAGCGCCCGATATGTATCCATACTTAACGGTCACCAGCACAAAATTAACCACATTTTTCTTGAGCGGCAGTTGTAAAAGGTGGCAGGTATTTTCCATACAGGGTCGCAGCTCGCCACGCAGCGCTGCATACAACTTTTCCGGCGCCCGTAAGCCTTTTGGTATGGGTGAAATATAGTCCTGCACGGACAGGTTTTCTATCCATATTTCAGCATTGCTCTGGGCAATCGCTGCGGCCAGCTCATCTGCGTGGGCGAGGGCCTTAAAGCGCGCATCATTGACCAATTCCGCCAGTGCCGTATTTCCAGGTTTGCCCAGATTGTGCATCAGGTAGTCCAAATCAAACCTGTTAAATGAGGTTGTGCCGCTGAGCAGGCGCTCAATCTGGTTGCCGGCAACTATCTTTTGAATGTATAAAAACGGTGTATTGCTCAGCGCCAGCACTGCGATGACCACTCCCAACATGCTGGTGTTGATGCGGCCAAGATAGTTTGTCCAACGTTCCCGTCGCAGTGCGATAGCAAGTGCGTAACAAACTGCATAACCGCCTGCAATCAGGCATACGATAACGCCCCAGACGCGATCCGAAGTCAAACCGTACTGGTCAATACGCAGCCATAGCGCATACCCGGCCAGGAGCAGAAAAACCGGCAGCGCCAGCAGGGCCGTGCGAATGATCGGTCGCCACACCGCCGTCTGGCTTTGGTCGCTCCCATATTGAACCGAGGCATTGGTAAAAAACAGCAGAAATGCGGCCAACCAGAGGAGAATAAATGCTGAAATTCTGGTATCCCAAAGCGGTTGCAGGCCGGTAAAGGGCAATACCATCAGGAAACAGATGCTGATGAATGCCAGCATGGGCAGCAACCCGCCAATGATGGTATGCAGTACCCGGTACAAGATCGTTACGATGGCAAGCCGCTGTCTGACGACTGTAGCGCTATATGCAATCACTGCACCGGAGACGGGCAAAATGAACCAGGGCTCCTGCAAGGTTTTCCAGAACAGGTCAATTTCGACTGTCCTGAACAGCCATGCCCCCAGTAATAGCACAATCCAAAACAGGGCCAGATAGGTGCAGGTGAGCAACACCACAAAGAAGTTATGCCAGGAATATTTGAACAGCAACGGGTAGGCCGGCACGCCGTGTCGTTGCTCAAGCAGGGCACGCAAAACAATGGTTGACAGGCACCAGCAAAGCGTCTGGGTAACGATAAAGGGAAACACAATCTCGCGCCCGCAATTTCCGGGGGGAGCGCTGCCGCATTGCCCTCCCGTATAGGCTGCAACAAGCGCCAGGACCAGGCCGTAACACCCTGTCAACAGCCACAAACGTGAATCCCGGAGGTCTTGCGCGACACCTGTCAGCATCCAGGGCAAGCCGATGGACAGTGAGAGAAAGACAAACTGCAGGGCATAAGGGGTCGTATCAGGGAGGCGCTCAAGCAGCAGGTAGAGTATGACTCCCTGAAGCAACCCGACGGCTATCAGCAGGCGTCTTGTTAACGGATCGATATGATCCTGCCAGTCTCCCGCATCAGCGCTTTGCATTTGTCTTGCGGTCACCTCAAAAAATCAGCGGCAAAAGAGCACCGGGCGCAATCAGCTTTGCTCCCACGGCAACCCGTGAAAACGCCAGCCGTTCAGGTTGCCGCGCCGCCGGTGTTCGTCCAGGTCGCCCTCAAAGCCTTCGGCAATATTCACAGTATGCCGGTAGCCCTGCGCCTCCAGCAGTTGCGCGGCCAGCATGGAGCGCTTGCCGCTGCGGCACAGGGTAAAGACGGTGGCATCCTTGCTGCCCTCACCCAGTTGTGCGCTGACCTTGTCGGTAAAGTCCGGGGCATTCTGCCATAACGGCGGCTCCTGTAACGGCACATTAACAGCGCCAACGGGATGGCCGATTAAATTAAACTCAAGCCCGGAGCGCACATCCAACAATATCGCATCCGGGTTTTCCCGCAGTATGTCCCAGGCTTGATCCGGGGTGACTTCTGTGACCATGTTTTGTTCTCTTTAGACCAAATTTCAGCATTGATAGTTTCATG
>JAPORZ010000159.1 GCA_026709915.1 Gammaproteobacteria bacterium | reverse complement strand
TGAGTGCGCTTGAGGCCAGTATCAGGTCGATGCGCAGGCCGCGGTTGCGGGCGAAGTCGCCGGCGCGGTAATCCCACCAGGAAAAGGAATGGCGTTCCTGCTCGAACTGCCGGAAAGTGTCTGTGAGGCCGTGGGCCAGCAGGCCGGACAATGCTTCCCGTTCCTGCGGACTGCAATGAATCTTGCCGCGCCACTGCGCCGGGTCGTGTACATCCTCATCCGTGGGAGTGATGTTGAAGTCACCCAGCACGATGAGTTTGTCATAAGATTGCAGGAGTTCGCCGATGAACTCGTGCAGGCGCGCCAGCCAGTCGAGTTTGTAGGCATATTTGTCCGAACCTACCTCGGAACCGTTGGGTACGTACAGGTTGAGGACGCAGACGTCATCGACCAAAGCGCACAGTACGCGCTGCTGCGGGTCCTGCAGGCCGGGCAGGGCGGTGTGCAAGACCTGGCACTGCCCCCTGCTGGCGATGGCAACGCCGTTGTAGGATTTTTGTCCGGCAAAGTGCACCTGGTAGCCGGCTTCGGTGAAGTCCTGAACCGGGAAATTCTCATCCTGGGTCTTGGTCTCCTGCAGCGCCAGCACCTCGGGCTGGTGGCTTGCCAGCCATTGCAACACCTGCGGCAGGCGCACCTTCAGCGAATTGACGTTCCAGCTTGCAATAGTCCACATGGGCAGTGCCTCAGCGCGGCGCTGGTGTATCCGGCGTCATGCCGGAATGTCGCAACAGCGCGTCTATTGCGGGCTTGCGCCCGCGGAACTCCACAAATAAGTCCATAGGTTCCCGGGCACCGCCCTGTTCTAAGATGGTATGGAGAAAATCTCTGCCGGTGGCGGCATCGAAGATACCGTTTTCTTCAAACCGCGAGAAGGCATCGGCGGACAACACCTCGGCCCACTTGTAGCTGTAGTAACCAGCCGCATAGCCGCCGGCGAAGATATGGCCGAAGCTGTGTTGAAAACGGTTGTCCGGCGGCGCCTTGACCACGGCCACCGCGCGCCGCACTTCATCGAGTAATGACTGAATGTCGCGGGTGTCCTGCCCGCGCCGCTCGTGGTGCAGACGGAAGTCGAACAAGGCCAGTTCCAGCTGCCGCACCATCTGCATACCGGCATGGAACGTGCGCGCTCGCTGCATGCGCTCGAACAGGTCGGCCGGAAGCGTGGCGCCGGTCTGGTAATGGCGCGCGCACAGGTCCAGCGCTTCCCGTTCCCAGCACCAGTTTTCCAGGAACTGGCTGGGTAGTTCCACTGCGTCCCAGGGTACGCCATTGATGCCGGAGACGCCGGCATAATCGACCTGCGTCAGGATATGATGCAAGCCGTGGCCGAACTCGTGGAACAGGGTCAGCACCTCGTCGTGGGTGAGCAGGGCCGGTTGTTGCGCCAGCGGTGGGGTGAAGTTGCAGGTTAAGTATGCCACCGGCGTTTGCAGCGCGTCGCGCCCCAGCCTGCGCACCACGCATTCGTCCATCCAGGCGCCGCCGCGTTTGTGCGGGCGCGCGTACAGGTCCAGATAGAATGCGCCGCGCAGTTCGCCGCGCTCGTCTCTGACTTCAAAAAAACGCACCTCAGAATGCCAGGCTTCGACACCTTGCCGGGCGCTGATGTTAAGGCCATACAAGCGGCTGACCACGGCGAACAGCCCGGCCACCACCTGGTCTGCGGGAAAATAGGGGCGCAGGTCCTCTTGGGAGAAGTCAAACTGCTGCTGTCTGAGCTTTTCTGAATAGTAAGGGATGTCCCAGGCGCGCAGGTCCTCAAGGCCGTGTTCTGTGGCCGCAAATTTCTCCAGGGTGGCAAATTCGCGTTGCGCTGCCGCCTTGCTGCGCGCAGCCAGATCATGCAAAAACGCCATGACCTCCTGCGGCGTGTCGGCCATTTTCTTTGCCAGTGAATATTCCGCATAGTCACGGTAGCCCAGCAGCGCGGCCAATTCCTGCCGTAACGATAGTATTTCCACCATCAGCGGGCCGTTGTCCCATTGCCCGCCGTTGGGGCCCAGTTCCGAGGCGCGGGTAGTGTAGGCGGTGTACAGCTCGCGTCGTAGCGCCCGGTCATCGGCATACATCATCACCGGCGCGTAGGAGGGATACTCCAGCGTGAACAGCCAGCCGCTGCGGTCCTGCCGGCGCGCACTCTGTGCCGCCAGTTCCAGCGCGGTGTCCGGCAGGCCGCTGAGTAAGGACTTGTCCGTGACCAGCCGGGCCCAACCGTGGGTGGCATCCAGCAGGTTTTCCTCAAAGCGCGTGTGCAGCCTGGAAAGCTGCTGTTGCAGCGCCCGATAGCGGTCTTGTGCCGTTGCTCCCAGGTCTATGCCGGACAGACGAAAGTCGCGCAAGGTGTTGTCGATGATCTTCTTGCGGGCGATGTCCAGCCGGGCATAAGCCTCACCTTCGGCCAGGGTCTGGCAGGCGCGAAACAAGTCTTTATTCTGGCCCAGCGCTGTTTCATGGTCGGACATTTTCGGGACACAGGCGTTATAGGCGTCACGCAACTGTTCATTATCAGCAACCGAATGCAGGTGGCGCACAGCAGACCAGGCGCGGTGCAGTTGATCTTCTTTCTCTTCCAAGGGTTGCAACAGGGTTTCCCAGGTGTGTTCCCCCGGTTTTGCCAGCAGGGCGTTCAACAGCGCGCGGTGTTCTTCCAGAAGCTGATCGATAGCCGGCTCAATATGTTCCGGCCGGATCCGGTCGAAAGCCGGCAGGGTCAGGTTTTCAAGTAATGGATTAGACATGTTCTGATACTGGTAATAAGAATGATTTTCAATTATAAATCAATAAGTTATGCTTTACATACCGAATTTATGCTGGTATAGTGCCCAGCCCAGGTTTCGTAGCAATGAGCGCAGCACTGACTTAGTGGGGGCTGTACGCAGTTTATACATAGTTTATTTTCGGAGAACTATTATGCAAGGCAACAAGAAAATTATCGAGTACCTGAACAAGGTGCTGAAGAACGAACTGACGGTGATTAACCAGTACTTCCTGCATGCGCGTATGTGGAAAGACTGGGGCCTGAAGGAACTGGGTGAGTATGAATACCACGAATCGGTCGATGAGATGAAACACGCCGACAAGCTCATTGAGCGCATCCTGTTCCTGGAAGGGCTGCCGAACCTGCAGGATCTGGGCAAGTTATTCATCGGTGAGAATACCAGAGAGATGCTGGAATGCGACCTGAAACAGGAGCACCTGGCGATACCGTTGCTACGCGAGGCCATCGCCTGCTGTGAGGGCGAACAGGACTACGTGAGCCGCGAACTGTTGGAGAATATCCTTGAAGACGAGGAAGCGCACGTAGACTGGCTGGAGACCCAACTCGGACTGATAGAAAAAGTCGGCCTGGAGAATTACCAGCAATCTAAAATGTAGGAACCCCAAATGCCGGGGCCAGAGTAAACCCTTCGAACTATGCGCTGGCCCCACCTGTCTTGCCGAAGTTAGCGGGAACTACCAGGGCAACCTCATACTTTTATATGTCAATGGTATCGTATAACATTATTGCAGATTCGTACCGCCCCTGGATGGCACAGTTGTTGGCCCACGGGCATATCAACCGGGCGGCAGTCGCCTTGGCTAACAAAACGGCACGCATCACTGGCCTCACTCTCACCATCAAACGGTCCGTCAGGCGGGTCAAAGCTGAGCTGAGTTGCGTCTCAGTATTCGCTGGCGCGTCGTAGGAGCCGTCGGGCTCTACCTCATACTCTTTCGCAGGATATGGGTTACACTGGCGCCATGCAAACACTGGTCGGCAAGCGCATCCT
>JAPORZ010000200.1 GCA_026709915.1 Gammaproteobacteria bacterium | reverse complement strand
AGCTACGGCAAGAAATACGGTTGTAAAAAAGTCGCACTGATTTACCCGCGCACATCCAACTTCAAAGAACAAATTTATTATCATTTTGACGACGAGTTGAGCCTGTATTGTTTCCCCTTCGATGTGGATAATCCAGAAGGCAGCGTGACCACCATAACAGACAAGCTACAGACAAGCCGTTGTAGTCACCCCACATGAAACAACACTCCGAACAAATCACCCTGGCGCCCACAGACCTCAGCAATTTTCTGGGCTGTCGCCACCTGCTTGCCCTGGACCTGAAAGCAGCGCAGGGGGATTTGGAACGTCCTGTTCGATCCGACGCGCTGCTTGCAGAGTTACGCGAGCGTGGCCTCAAGCATGAAGAAGCCTATCTGGAACAACTCAAATCCGAAGGTTTGGATATTGTCGGCTTCGATATTGTCGGCTCCGATGGAATAGAAGACCACAAAAAACATCTTGCCACCCTTGCCGAAACAACGCTTGCCGCAATGCGGGAAGGCGCCGACGTTATATATCAGGCAGTCCTTACCGGTGGCGCCTGGTCAGGCCGCGCGGATTTTTTACGTAAAAAAGTGCATAAAAAAGCAAACTCACCAAGCAAGTTCGGCGACTGGTCTTATGAACCCTATGACACCAAACTTGCCCGGGAAACCAGGGCGGGCACAATCTTGCAGCTCTGTGTCTATTCCTCCCTGCTGGGTAAAGTTCAAGGCACACAGCCTGAATATATGCACGTAGTGACACCGGGTAATGACTTTCGTCCGCAAAGCTACAGGGTTGATGAATATGCCGCCTACTTCCGGCTGCTCCAACAGGAAATCAATAAATTTGTCTTGCGTCCTGAAGAAACGTATCCGGAAAAAGTGTCTCATTGCGACTATTGCTCATGGTGGTCTCAATGTGAGGCGCGCCGGCGCCAGGATGACCATCTGTGTTATGTGTCAGGGATTACCACCACCCAGATCAAATCGCTACGAACCTTGGGAGTGGAACGTCTGTCTCAGTTGGCTGACCTTAATCCTGTCCCCAGACCGGATCAGGGTTCACACGAGGCATTGATGCGCATCAGAGAGCAAGCGCGCGTCCAGCATATCGCCCGCCGGGATAATTTCCCGCGCTACGAACTCAAAAAGCCGCTTGATGCCGAACATGGCCTTGCACTGCTTCCCGAACCGACACCTGATGATATCTTCCTCGATTTTGAAGGCAACCACTTTGCTGAAACGGGCGTGCAGGAATACCTTATCGGATATTTGGTAAACCGACCGGATAACAGCGGTGGATACACCGCGCTATGGGCGAAAAAGCATGAGGAGGAACGGGCAGCGTTTGAACAATTTATTGATTTTGCGACGGAAGTGCGGAAGCAAAACCCACGCGCGCATATCTATCACTTCGCCCCTTATGAACCGGCCGCGTTGAAGCGTCTCATGGGCCGCTATGCTACTCGGGAAGTCGAACTGGACGAACTCCTGCGCGCGGATGCATTTGTCGATCTGCACAAGGTGGTAAAGCGCGCCTTGGTTGCCGGTGTCGAACGCTACTCGATCAAGGACCTGGAACCGTATTTTGACTATGCGCGCAAACAGGATGTACGCACCGCGACGATGAGCCGCCGTGTTATTGAGAACGCTATTACTTCAGGCGATAGTCAGGAGGTTCCGGACGCTCATTTTGAAATGGTAGAGTGCTATAACCGGGAGGACTGCGAATCGGCAGTCAGGTTGCGCGACTGGCTTGAACAACTTCGTGACAACATAACCTCCGACGGGCAAATTCTCCCTCGCCCTGAATTGAAGACGGGTGAGGCATCTGAGGAGATAAGCGAAACCGATAGCGCACTGGAGCGTTTAAGAAACAGTTTGCTGGAAGGTATCCCCATCAATCCGGATGAGCGCTCCGCAGAACAGCAGGCCTGCTTTGTTTTAGCCCACATGATGGAATTTCACCGCCGCGAAGACAAGGCGAGTTGGTGGGAATATTTTCGTTTACTCGGACTTGACGCAAGTGAACTTGTTGATGAACGGCGGGCTGTCACAGGGTTGCACCATGAGTGCACTCTTGAACCGAAGGCAGCGCCGCTTGAACGCTACAGATTCCAACCACAGGAACTCGATGTGCGCAAGGGCGATGATGTTCATAGTTCCGGCGGCAACATAGTGGGCAAAGTCCAAGACGTCAACTATTCTCAACATACCATCGACATCAAGAAGAGAGGCGCTGCAGCGGATGAGCACCCGAATGCCGTTGTCCTGCATAGCCGGATTCCGTCGGACGTGTTGCGCAAGTCCCTGATGAGATTCGCTGAAGCTGTTCTGGTTAATGGATTTGATCTTGGTATCCCCTACCGCGCAGCGGTTAAACTGTTGCTACGGCAACCACCACCGGCAACCGGCCCGAACGGAGCGCTCAAACAACCGGAGGAGGATACAACAGCGGCGGCCCGCCGAATTGCACTGGCACTGGATGGCGATGTGCTGGCGATACAAGGCCCTCCCGGCACAGGTAAAACGTATACGGGCGCGTTAATTATCTGCGAACTTGTGCGAGCCGGCCTTACCGTGGGGGTCACCGCAGTCAGCCACAAGGTGATTGTCAACCTGCTGGAAGCGAGCGCGAGCGCGACACATAAAGACGGGTTGCCAATATCTATCGTCCACCGGCAACAGGGAGAATATAAAGGAAACTGCGGCATCCGGTATGAAAATAACTATAGCGCCATACTGGATGATCTCAACAACGGCCAAATTAACGTACTTGGCGCCACTGCCTGGGGCTGGTCAAAACCGGAATTTGAGCAGGCCGTTGATGTTCTTGTAGTCGATGAAGCCGGGCAAATGTCGCTTGCCAATGTGCTCGCTTGTGCCCCCGCAGCACGCAACCTGGTGTTGCTTGGCGACCCGCAGCAGCTCGAACAACCACTACAAAGCAGCCACCCGGAAGGCAGCGATGTGTCGGCCCTGTATCACCTGAGCGAAGGCGAGGATACCATGCCCGCGCACAGGGGACTTTTCCTGTTTGAGACCTACCGCCTGCATCCCGACATCGCAAAGTTTACTTCCGAGATTTACTACGAGGACAAAATCAAATCCCGTCCCGGTTTGGAACGCCAGAAAATACTGTCTGATAGCGACGATAAAAGCCACCTGACAGGCGCCGGCCTGCGCTTCCTGCCGGTTAGCCACAAAGGAAACCAGGCTCGTTGCCAGGAAGAGGTGGAGGTCATCGGACAAGTAATCGAGATGTTGCTAAAGCATTACGACTGGCAAGACCAGGAAGATGAGGTCCGGTCCCTGACCGTGGACGATATTCTTGTTGTGGCGCCTTACAACGCGCAGGTTTCTGCCCTGAGTGAGGCCCTACCGGAACTTGCTGAGCGTATTGGTACCGTTGACCGTTTTCAGGGTCAGGAAGCGCCCGTTGTTATCTATTCCATGACCTCCTCCAGCCCGGAGGATGCGCCGCGAGGCATGGAATTCCTCTATAACAGTTTCCGCTTCAACGTGGCAACCTCGCGCGCTCGAGCGTTGTGTATTCTGGTGGGAAGCCCTTTACTGTTCCGCCCGGAGTGTCGAACCCCACAGCAGATGAAGATGGCTAACGGGTTCTGTCGGTATATGGAACTTGCGCTTAAATTGCAACTGCCCGCGTTGAGGTAGCGCTTACAAGATGCTCAAACGTTATTGTGAATTGTTGTCACGGCGCATTTTCGCATCAAAAACGTTACCGCTTGACGGTACAACAGACTCAAGGCAACCTCTAAAAATGTGTCGGGGTTAACCCCCACCAATAAGGCTATCCAGCGGAATGGACAGCTTGGAATGCAGGTTTCG
>JAPORZ010000193.1:1394-3840 GCA_026709915.1 Gammaproteobacteria bacterium | reverse complement strand
TTCCGGGTATGCGCTTGGATTACCGCCAGGAACTCTGCGCCGTATTTTTTCAGCTTGTGCGCGCCTACGCCGCTGATTTGTAACAGCTGTTCCGGGGTAGCCGGCAGGTATTGGGTCATCTCCACCAGGGTCGTGTCGTGGAAGATGACGTAGGGCGGCAGGCCCTGTTCCTGAGCCAGTTGCCGGCGGCAGGCCTTGAGTTTTTCCAGCAGGGTCGGGTCGCTGACCTGCGCCGCTTGCGCCGCAGTCCTGGCGCGGGGTTGCGCCGTGGCTCTCGGCGCCTTTTCCTCCTTGCGTAGAAAAACCTGTGTCTCGCCACGCAGCAAGGGCTTGCTGTGTTCAGTCAGGCGCAGGGAACCGAAGCCTTGCACGTCAACCGCCAGGAAGCGCCGGGCGATCAACTGCCGGAATACAGATCGCCATTGCTCCACACTCAGTTCTGCGCCGATGCCGAAGGTGCTGAGGCGCTGGTGGCGAAACTTTTTCACTTTCTCGTTTTCTTTGCCCAGCAGCACATCGATCAGGTGCCGGGCGCCGAACAGCTGGCCGGTGCGGTAAACGCAGGACAGGGCTTTGCGGGCGGCCTCGGTGCCGTCCCAGGTGGTGACCGGCTGCAGGCAGGTATCGCAGTTGTCGCAACGCTGCGGTGCCTGTTCGCCGAAATATTCCAGCAGGACATGCCGGCGGCAACTGGTGATCTCACACAAGCCCAGCATGGCATCGAGTTTGTGCCGCTCCACGCGTTTGTGGTTCTCTTCGGCCTCTGACCCTTCCAGCATCTGGCGCAGCTTGACTACGTCTTCGAGGCCATAGACCATCCAGGCATTGGCCGGTTTGCCGTCGCGGCCGGCGCGTCCGGTTTCCTGGTAGTAGGCCTCGATGCTCTTTGGTAAATCCAGGTGCGCGACGAAACGCACATCGGGTTTGTCGATGCCCATGCCGAAGGCAATGGTGGCGACCATGATGATGCCCTCCTCCTGTAAGAACCGTTGCTGGTGGTTATAACGTACTGCGGTATCCAGCCCGGCATGGTAAGGCAGGGCGGTATGGCCCTGGGCAACGAGCCACTCGGCGATGGCTTCGGTCTTTTTGCGCGACAGGCAATAGACGATGCCTGCAGCGCCCGGATGTTCTTCTCGCAGAAAACGCAACAACTGTTGGCGTTCCTGCCTGCGCGTGGTGACGCGGTAGCGGATGTTGGGGCGATTGAAGCCACTGATGAATACCTGCGCCTGTTGCAGGCCCAGGCGCGCCCGTATTTCGCGGCGGGTAGGCTCGTCTGCGGTGGCGGTGAGCGCCAGGCGCGGGACCTGCGGGAAGCGTTGTTGCAACACTTCCAGAGCCAGGTAGTCCTTGCGAAAATCATGCCCCCATTGCGACACGCAGTGTGCTTCGTCGATGGCAAACAGGGCGATCCGGGTCTGTTCCAGCAAGGCCAGGGTGCGTTCCTGCAGTAACCGTTCCGGGGCGATGTAGAGCAAGTCCATAGCATTTTGCAACAAGTCCTGTTCGGTTTCCCGGGCGCTTTGCGGCGGCAGGGTGGAATTGAGGTAAGCGGCCTTGATACCCAGCTGCAACAAGGCGTTCACCTGGTCCTGCATCAACGCGATAAGCGGTGAGACGATAATACCCGTGCCGGACCGCAACAGCGCCGGGAGCTGGTAGCACAAGGACTTGCCGCCACCGGTGGGCATCAATACCAGGGCGTCGTTGCCGTTAACAACGGTGGTGATGATGTCCTGCTGGTTACCGCGAAATTCCCGGTAGCCGAAGATTTCCTGCAGTACTGTTAATGCTTGTTCCATTTAGCTTCCCTGGCAATATCAGGTAGCGCTACAACTGCACTTCAGCTGCCAGCAGATAACCCGGTTCAGGCGTATCTTCCAGCGACCAGCCGCCCATCAGGTAGTGGTGCACCACGCGTATGGCGGTCAGGCCCACATGTTCGGCGAAGCCGTCGAGGTCGCCGAAACGGTCGGCCAGCTTGTTCATGACGTAGCCGCGCATGGGCTCATACGCCCAGATGGGGACAAACTCCACAAAGGCCTGCTGGCAGGCCTCCTGCATGGCCTCGATGTAGTCGCAGCCGCGGCTGAACCCGGCGCGATCGGTGAGGTCGTAGCGTCCGGGCACGAAGGTCTCCCAGTCCAGTTCCAAAAAACCGCGCATGAACCTGACAAAATTCGCCAGGTGGATATCGGGCAGCAACCCGTACCGGGCATTGGCGAGGATGGTATCTGATGAGAACAGTAATCGCTCTTCGGCAAACCAGGCGGCTAGGTTGCCGGAACCGTGGGTGGGGCCGGGGTTCAGCAGTGTTAAGTCCACGCCGTCCACACTGAGCCGGTGTTCCGTGCCCGAGAGCGCGCGCGTGGGTTGCAGCTGCCCCTCTGCCCCGCGCAGCTTGATGACCTTGGCGCAGATTTCAGCGGCGATGATCTCCGCA
>JAPORZ010000193.1:0-1143 GCA_026709915.1 Gammaproteobacteria bacterium | reverse complement strand
CAGGTACGACCGGGCCTTTTCAGTCGTGAATAGTCCCTTGTTTTCAGTCATATCATCATGGCCGCAGAGGACGCAGGGCTACGCAAAGTAACAGCTACGATGTGGTTGGACGAGGTTTTCACGATCATACTACTCAAAACGGCGTGGTAACGGGCTGCATATTGCCTTCGATACCCCAGCCGCCGGTGAGGTATTCCTGCATGTATCTGGACAGGTTCATGGCGCAGTACTCGTGGTAGCGGAACAGGTTGCCGAAGGAGGCCGACAGTTTCTCTTCCGTGTAGCGACAGAGGCCGTCCCAGTCATGCGGGTCGAGCCCGTCGATAATGGCCTGCTGGGCAAATTCTGCCATCAGGTCGTAATATTCCAGGTTGTCGATGAAACCCTGCCGGTCGGTGATCCAGAAATGGCCGGGGATAAAGACATCCCAGTCCAGGCTTAACAGGCGCTTCATGCTGGGTATGTAAGGCCTGAAGTGCCAGTCCGGGAAGAAGGTATAACCGACGCCGGGAATGATCGTGTCCACCATGAACAGAACTTTGCTGTGCGGGAACCAAGCCGCAATATTACCGTCGCCGTGGGTGGGGCCGGGATACAGCAGTTCAAAATAAGTCCCGTCAAGCTCGTAAGCCTTGCGCTCACCGTCCCAGACTTCCGTAGCCGGCAACTGACCGTCAGACCGGCGCGCGGCCACCACATCGGCGCACAGCCGGTGGGCAATAATGTCCGCTTGTGGCGCCAGATCTGCGGCAAACCCGGTATGGTCGAGGTGGTCATGCGAATAAACGATGGTGTGGATTGGCTTCTTCGGAAACACCCGGCCGATGGCCCCGGCGTAGGCGCGGGCGGTGCCCGGCGTGGTCAGGGTATCAAAGGCAATGACGCCGCGGTCGCCTTCGAGGAAGATGGAACGGTAAATGCCCTCGCTCACCGACCAGATTTTGTCGCGCACCGGGCTGTAGGAAATGTCTCGCCACGCGCCCATGATGGGATGCGGCGTGGGAATGGTAAAAATACCGCAGTGATCACACTCCGGATGGCCGGCGCCGCTGCCGTTTTCCACTTCGCTCACTGCTCTCTCCCGCCCCTGTGGGCGTTTTGACAGGTAAGGAGTATAGCAGGGATGGGGCTTGAGTGTCAGCT
>JAPORZ010000204.1 GCA_026709915.1 Gammaproteobacteria bacterium | reverse complement strand
TGTCCGGGGAAGAGCGACTGCTGGCTGGTATTGTCAACGCCAGGGCCACGCTGGCGGCGGGTGTTACCACCGTCGCCGACCTCGATGCCGGGTTTGATTCCTGGCCGGTCATTGTCCTGCGCGACGCCATCGCCGCCGGGGAAATTGCCGGGCCGACAATCCTGGCGGCGGGTTCGTCCATATCCCCCACGGGTGGCCATGGCGACCATCTGGACGGCCCCGACCAGGTATTGGAATTGTTCACCTCTTCAGGTTTGTGTGACGGCGTGAGCGAGTGCCGCCGCGCCGTGCGCCGGCAGCACCGCCAAGGGGCGGACTTAATTAAACTCCATGCCACCGGCGGCGGTAACGAGCGTACCGGCGGCAAGCATCATGCGCCTTCCTTTATGATGGACGAACTACGCGCCATTATTGAAACGGCGCACAGCCTGGAGCTGAAGACCGCCGCCCATGCCCATGCCACCGCCGGCATTAACGCCGCATTGCGGGCCGGCGTGGACAGCATCGAACACGGTTCCTTTCTGGATGACGAATCCATCCGCTTGTTCAACAGCAGCGGCGCCTATCTGGTACCCACGCTGTCGGTACAGGATATGATCGCCAACGTGATGGATACTGTGCCGGCGTGCCGGCGTACCGGCGCCCGCGTCTGCAACTCTACCAGCAGGAACATCCCGCCAATTTTCTGCGGGCCTATCAGGCCGGGGTGAAGATCGCCATGGGTTCCGATGCCGGTGTGGTGCCCCATGGCAACAATGCCCGCGAAGTGGAATGGCTGGTAAAGGCGGGCGTGAGCGCAGCCGAAGCGCTCAGGATTGCGACCCTGGGCAGCGCCGATCATCTGGGTCTGGCAGAGGTAACGGGAAAACTTGCCGCCGGCATGGAGGCCGACGTGATCGCCGTTGAGGGTAATCCGCTGGAGGACATCACCGCGCTGTACGAGGTGGTATTCGTGATGACGGATGGGTCTGTTTACAAATCCATGGATTAGCCCGTGCGTTGTCACTACCCTGTAAGGTTGGTACTGATTTTCGCCTGCCTGTTTTGCTTCAGCAGCGCCGCGCACGCCGCGCAACCGCCCCCTTATCTACCCGGGCCAGAGACGCTCATCATTCATGCCGGGACGTTACTGGATGTGCCCGGCAACCCGGCCCGGGCACGGCAGTCCGTCATCGTCAAGGCCGGTAAAGTTGACAGTATACGCCCGGGCTTTGTGGAAAAAAGTGTGGTCGAAGGCGACGATAACAACGAGATAATCATCGATTTGCGCGAGCAATTTGTCATGCCGGGCTTTATCGACCTGCATGTGCATATCAGCAAGGAATACGGGCCCAACGCCAAGCTGGAAACGGTCACAATGGACGATGCGGACAACGCGCTGATCGCCGCCATGTATGCCCGGCGCACGCTCAACACCGGGTTTACCACCCTCAGAGACCTGGGGTCGCGCGGGCGCGCGGTGTTCGCGCTACGTGATGCGATCAAGGCCGGAAAAGTGCCGGGACCCAGGCTCCTCGTCGCCGGCGAGGCGCTCAGCGCTACCGGCGGGCATGGTGATATCCATGGCTTCAGGCAGGAGATACTGGATGCCCTCGCTGCGACGGCCACCTGCGACGGCCCGGATTCCTGTCGTGCCGCCGTGCGCCGACAGGTAAAACGCGGCGCCGACGTGATCAAGGTGACGGCCACCGGCGGCGTGTTGAGCGAAACCGCGGCCGGCACCGGCCAACAGCTTACCGATGCCGAACTGAGGGCCATTGTGGAAACCGCCCACAGCCTGGGACGTAAGGTAACCGCCCACGCCCATGCCAAGGAAGGCATTGAAGCCGCCCTGCGCGCCGGTGTGGATTCCGTCGAACACGCGATGTGGGCGGATGCACAAACCATGGCGTTGTTCGTAGAGACCGGGGCCTGGATGATCCCGACCATTTACCCCATTACCGCAGTAGGCGATACCCCGGAGAAGATGAAACAAGGCCCCTTTGGTCATCTGCCCGCGCCCATCATGGAAAAACTGTTACAGTTAGGCCGACAACCCAAGGACATGGGGGCGCTGGCCTATAAGATGGGTGTAAAAATCGCCCTGGGAACTGATTCAGGCGTATCCCCGCATGGGGAAAATGCCAATGAGTTTATCGAATATGTCAACATCGGCATGTCCAATATGGAGGCGTTGGTGGCAGGCACCATCAATGCGGCCATAGCCGCAGGCATAGTACACAAAACCGGTTCGCTTGAGACCGGCAAGGCGGCGGACATCGTGGCCATGCCGGGTAACCCGCTGGATGATATTAAGGCGGTGCTTGAGGTCGGCTTTGTTATGCGGGATGGAATTATTTTCAAACATCGGTGAACAACATGTTATCCAGGCGTAACTTCATGCAGCAGACCACCTCCGGCCTCACGGCGCTGTCCCTTGGACTGAGCCCGATAGGCGCACAAGCCAAATCTCCGGCTGTCAAAGACATGATCATCGTTAATGCCCTGGGGGGATTATCCAACCAGAACCTGTGGGTTCAAGCCCAGGGGCAGCCGGGCCAGACTGGCAGTGCGGCGTTGCTCAAAAGAATGCGCAGCATCGACGCGCGCGCCCTCAAAGATACCCGCGCCTCCGGCCTCACGGCGCTGAACGTCACGCTTGGCTATGTCTCAGGGCCGGAAGAACCTTACGAATACACTCTTAGCGACATCGCCGCATGGGATTCGATCATCCGCGCACGACCCACTGACCTGATTAAAGTCCTGAGCGCGCAAGACATCCTGGCGGCTCGACAGGAAAACCGCATCGGCATTATCTTCGGTTTCCAGAACGGGGAGAGCATTGGTAATGATACCGAGCGCGTCAAGGTGTTTGCCAACCTTGGCGTGCGCATCATTCAACTCACCTATAACGACCAGAATCAAATCGGCGCCGGCTCTGCGGTGGCTGAGAACAGCGGGTTGACGCGTTTTGGCCATGAAGTTGTCGCGGCCCTTAATGAAGCCAGGGTGCTGGTGGACCTGAGCCACAGCGGCGAGCAGACCTGCCTGGATGCGCTCAGCGCGTCCACCGCGCCGGTGGCCATGACCCATACCGGCTGCCGCGCCCTCACCAACCTGCCGCGCAACAAGACCGATAAAGAACTGCGCCTGGTGGCCGAGGGCGGCGGCGTGGTCGGCATTTATTTCATGCCGTTTCTCAGAGCAGATGGTCAGGCCCGGGCTGACGACGTTGTACAGCACTTAGAGCACGCGCTTGACGTCTGCGGGCAGGACCATGTCGGCATAGGCACCGACGGCGATGCCACCGCCATTGATGATATGACCAGCTACCGGGCCGCGATTGCAGCGGAAGTCCGACAACGCCAACAAACAGGTATCAGCGCCGCCGGAGAAACCAGCCGCGTGGTACCACTGGTACCCGATTTAATGGGCCCCACCCAATTCCAAAAACTGGCCGATATGCTGCACCAGCGCGGTCACTCCACCACCACCATCGAAAAAATACTGGGTTTGAACTTTCTCAGGCTGATAAGAGACGTCTGGTCGGGCTGACAGGACGTAAATTTTTTACACGCTTTTTTAACCATGCAGTGTTGATGTATGTGTATTATTCTGATACAACATACACATGTAATTTTGAGCGGGGTTGGATAGAAGATGAGAACAAATATCGAAATAGACACTGAGCTTATGCACGACGCGCTCAGCGCCACTGGTTTGAAAACCAAAAAAGAAACCGTTGAGCTTGGCCTCAAGACCTTACTCAGGTTGAAAAACCAGGAAAATATCAAGCAATTTCGCGCCGGGCTGGAATGGGTCGGGGACCTGGATGAGATGAGAACATCCGGATGATTCTGGTGGATTCCAGCGTCTGGATAAACTATTTCACCGGCATAGCTAACAAGCAAACAGATATTCTCAATCAAATCCTGGGAGTCTGGCCTGTGGCGGCAGGTGACTTGATCCTGACTGAGGTTTTGCAGGGTTTCAGATACGACAAAGACTACAAGACAGCAAAAACGTTGTTCGAAAGTGTTACCATCTTTGAAATACTGGGCAGGGAAACAGCGATAGAGAGCGCTGAAAATTACCGGACCTTGCGCAAAAGAGGTATTACTGTACGTAAAACGGCTGATGTAATCATAGCCACATTCTGTATCAGGCAAAGGATGCCACTCCTGTTTTCTGACAGGGACTTCAAACCCTTTGTGGAGCATCTGGGCTTGATTGAGGTTTGAGAAAGGGTTTCCTCAAATTGGATACTTCACAAGTGGAAATTGCCCGGAATAAAGACGACGATCTTGTAATCCATGCAATACCTGAAAATCGCGGGACTGCGCTGCTTAATGCCTTAGCGGCGTTTGATAATGATTTTGTTGAAGTTCTTGAAGAAAATTACCGGACTCAGTCTACCATGCAGGAAAGGGAGGACTTATCACCTACTTGAAGGAAACCGGCGTAGCCATTGGTGCGAATGAGTTGTGGATTGCCTGCCATGCCCTCGTGGAAAATGCGATGCTCGTCACCCAAAATACAAAGGAATTAGCGCGCTCTACTTGCGCCATTCCGTTGTTATGCTGCCAAAGTCGACTGGTTTCCAGGCCTCTTTCCATATCTGGTAGTAAGGAATATCGCTTGATGAAGGTTCGGGATTGCGCGTCGAATTGGTACATGCACCCACGTATAGTAGCTGTTGCATCACGACTGTGTGGCGGCATGGTTATCTCAATGGGCTTAAAATGCCACCAGTCTCTCTCCGAATTCAGCGCGAAGGTTCCATTTTTTCGTCGTGTTAAGCGCTTGCTCAAGACAGATGAATATACCTTCTAAGTCTTTGAGCTTGGCGATTGTCTGTTCCTTAAGATCGTAATCAAGGCAAACTACTGCCTCTTTCTGCGAGTCCCATGCGCGGAGGACTGCGTTATCGGTGAACTCGGTAAGGGACTCCGTTTGGACGTCAAGCATGAAACCGTTTTTGAGTAGGACTTCTTGAAGAATTTCCTCCTGATCGAACGTTATCTGAAACGCTGCTTCTTTCTCTCGGATATAAGCATCCAGTACTTCAAGGTTTTCCTCATCCGTCTTCTCTGGATCTGGCAGGAACTCGGTTCGGGGAAAGCGAGACTTGGCAAGATGAAAAACCTTAAAGCCGACTCTGTAGAGCGATGGCATCGCTTCATCGAAACCAGGAAGGTCATTCTGAGCTTTGGCTTCGGCAGTTGCCGCAGCCTCATTAAGACGAGCAGCTACTCTCCTGTTACGATCGACGGTTATATCCGAGATTTTGCGGTATCCGGCGTTGTGCGCTTCCGACTGTTCAGGTATCGCCTCAGGAAGCTGTACGAGTATAAACTTCCGATTACCCCCATCGCTGGTATTGAGTTCCCAAATGCTCTGACCTGTAGGGCCAGAACCGGCGAAGAAATCCAGGATAATATCCTCTCCTGATGATGCCTGCTCACACAGAGAGCGAATAAGCTGAGATGGTTTGGCGAAATCGAAAATTTGTGCCCCAAAAAGATCGCGGATCTCTGCTGTTCCGTGTGATGTGTAGATATCCTTGATGATCGTCGGGAAGGATGTGAAGACATCACCCAAATCGGAGCGGAACTTCTTTTCCCTGGGGCGTCCATCGGTGTTGCCAGGAAATAAAATTGCATGGTTGTTAATCAGCTGCTGCATTCTCTCTTTGGAATATCGCCAGCCGGTAGCTTCCGGCGGGTGGAAGACGACGCCAGTGCTGGGGTCTATGATTGAGTAGTGGAGATTTGGTCGCTGGTCGCGGGTTGCAAGCCCAAGGATACTTCTGCTCATCCATGGCCCGCGAGCATCATTATCAGGGTTTGAGAACTTCGACTCGTCTCTCGGCGTTCCCCGGAACGCGAAGTCCTCGCTCCTGGCATAACAAAGGACGTATTCATGATCGGTCGAGAGGTGGCGCAGTGAACGCGCATCCGTGAACTGCCGACAATTCCAAGTGAACTGTGCAACGAAGAACTCGGGCCCGAAGACCTCATCGCAGAGCTTGCGCAGATGGTGCAACTCGTTGTCATCAATCGAGATAAAAATCACCCCGTCATCTCTGAGGAGTTGTCGGGCAAGTAGAAGACGAGGGTACATCATGTTCAACCAGTTTGAATGGAAGCGCCCATCTGCTTTTGTGTTCGTGTCTACCTTGATGCTCTTTTCGGTAATACCGACATGTTCCCAGTAGGTTTTTCTGTCTTGATCCCAAGAATCAGAATAAACAAAGTCATTTCCTGTGTTGTACGGCGGATCAATGTAGATACACTTAATCCGATTGCGATAGGCGGCGAGCAAGCATTTCAAGACTTCGAGATTTTCCCCCTCAATAATCGCGTTCCCGCTGGCAAGCTCTGGATTCACAGAGCGCTCCTGATCGTACTCCAGAGATGCGAGCGTCGGCGTGAAAGCGTTGCGCTTCGCATTGGCCTTTCCGAACCAACGAAATTCAAAGCGCTCGGACTCTGGCGCCAGATCGGGGTCAATGAGGCGTTTCAGTTCGTCCGGGTTGAGCGCCCCATCGTTGGCAAACAAATCAGGTATAAGTGCCCGGAGTTGTTCCAGACGTTCCTGGTTCACATCCGGCGTGGCCGGCATTCGATCCATAATGACCTTGTTCATAAGTTGTCCTCTTCGTTCTTGGAGCGCCATTCCAGAAGTAGTCTGCGCAGTTCTTCCTTGGGCGGAAGTTCCAGCTTGTAGCGGCTGGCGAAAATACGTTCATTGTCGTTGTCGAACACGTATTCGACAACGGCATCGTTCTTGTCAGTGCAGAGGATCAAGCCAATAGTGGGGTTGTCCTCCTGAGTGCATACTTCACGATCAAAATAGTGAACGTACATCTGTATCTGGCCGATGTCGCCATGAGTGAGTTTTTCTGTTTTCAAGTCGATGATCACATAGCATTTGAGTCGCACATGGTAGAAGACCAGATCGGCATAAAAATGATCCCCGTCGAGCGTGAGTCGTCTTTGGCGGGACACAAAGGCGAAACCGTCACCCAATTCCAGCAAAAACTCCTGCATGTGGTTCGTCAGGGCTGTCTCCAGGTCACTTTCGACCAAGCGATGCGATTCGGGAAGATCGAGAAATTCCAGGGCATAAGGGTCTTTGATGATGTCTATCGGGTTTTCGGGCACATGGCCTTCGCTGGCTAATTGCAACACGCCGTCCTTGTCGCGGCTCTTGAGCAGGCGTTCAAACAGCAAGGTGTTAATCTGTCGTTCAAGCTGACGTTTGTTCCAGCTGTTCCGGGCGGCTTCCTGTTCATAGAACTGCCGCGCCTCGTCGTTCTCGACGCGCATCAGTGCACGATAGTGCGACCAGCTTAGATTGGGATGGAAACCAGTGGCGGATTCAGTACCCGTTGGGTACTGTTTTGGCGCAGATTCTTTTCCCACTGGGGAAAGAATCTTCGACTGCCCGGCTTCTTTCCCCACTGGGGAAAGAATTGCCGGGGTGCGATCCATATACTTCTGATAGAACTTGCGCATGTTCCACAAGGAAATGGCGGAGTAGCCTCTACCGTAGCGTTCAGACAACCGCTTAGACAGACCTTCAATCAGGGCCTTGCCGTAGTCAGCCCGCTCACTCCCCTTCTGTTCTTCTTCAATAATTTCACGTCCGATCAGCCAGTACGCGACCACCATCGTGCTGTTGACCGTTCGGACGACATGACTACGCGCTTCTTCGAGGATACCAACAATCCGGCTGAATAGCACTGTGTCGTCCGCCACCGGCGTATTCGGACTCTTCTTCAGAATCTTGTCAGGCATGCATAACCCCCTTGGCGCGAGCCTTGAAGATAGAATATTCCTTGACCGGCGCCTCGTAGTTGACACGCGCATCAATCCCCAGCGCGTCGAAGTGCTTCAGGGCGCATTTGATCTTGTAGATCTCGCTCTCGCGCAGCGCCTTCTTGTCAGCAAGCTCGTTCGTACCCTTTGTTTCGACAACGAAGTAGAACTCGGCCTCTTTGCCGTCTTGCAAATGCTTTCGGCGCAGGATAACACCGAAATCAGGATTGTAGGAACCGATAGGGGTTGGAATCCGGTAGAAGTCCGGGAGCTTGAGAAAGCACACAACTTCATCGTCATTGTCTGCGACTCCCGCGAAGTCCCGTTCAAAACTGCTGTCGCACACAACACGATCGTACAAGCCCCGGTTCGGTGTTTCGATAGTGTCCGCGTAGGTCACGACACTTGGTTCAAGCAGTGAAATATCGAACTCCTCGCCGCTGGGCGTATAGGTCAAGCCGCGGAGCAGTTCATCCAGTTCAATTTCACGGATGCGCGCTGATGCTTCGTGAATGAAACGTGTGGGATTTGCGGCGATGGCGGCACGGTTGGTCAGGTTGCGCAGGATTCGGAACACGGTCGGATAGGCGAGCGACGTCCCCTCACTGACTTCCTCAATCAGGTCCATCGCCCCGAACGCGGCACGCAGGCGGCGACGTTCGCTGCCCAAGTGCTTAGTGGTCACCCCTTCGGCTTCAAGCTGTTTAACACGGTTGAGGGCCACTTCAGCGGTGTAGTGTTCAATAGTCACGGCGTTAAGCGCTTCGACGGCGCGAGCAATAACGGCATCTTCATCTATCACAACTGTGTAGTCGGTACGCATGCTCAGACGCCGCCAGAACTCACGAAAAGAATCGCTCTCATAGACCGAATCGTTCCTTCTCACTCGACGCTTGCGGGGGTACTTGCCCTTCTTCTTGTGCCTTGTCTGCGCGCCAGACGCAGTTGTTCCGTAAACATCCTTGATTTCACTTTGGTACTGACTAACGAACGTTTCGTAAGTTTCGTTCGGTACAATCGTCAGAAGATTTATCTCGTTGCCTTCCGGGCAGTCATCGGCGTCATAGACGCGCTGACCCTCCTGGTTAACGGAGATGCGCAGTCCGCGACCGATTTCTTGTCGCTTCTTGATCTCGCTGTAGCTCTGGTTGAGCGTTGCGATGTTGAATACGTTGGGATTGTCCCACCCCACGCCAAGGGCAGAATGAGAAAAGATGAACTCAACCGGGTTTCCAATGCGTAGCAATTCTTCCTTCTGTTTCAGGATGAGTCTGAAAAGCGCCTTGTTGGAACGCATGGAGCGTTCGTTATCGGTGTACTCGCCCTTCCCGGTCTGCGCAAAATAGTAGCCCTGCACAGCGGCTATTTCTTCCTCACTGGGTTCGCTGTTCAGTTTCTCGCAGCAAACCTGTCGATATTTCTCGGCGAAGATGCGACGTATCATGCCGTCCGACCGGACATAGTTGTCCACGCGATCAATGAAGATGAGGGACAAGCACTTGATTCCCAACGGCGCAAGTCGGTCACGCTTCGTGAAATGGCTGTCGATTAGCCAATATAGCTGCTCTCCGAAGATGCCCTCCAGGTCGGCAGCTTTCTCTTTTTCAACCACAACGGCGCCGTTCCCGAATTCGCAGCGCCAGGTGCGCTCACGAAGCGGCTTGGAGATACGGCGAATAACATAGCCCCGATAACCTACGTTACCCGTTTTCTCTTCCAGACCTTCGCCGACCTTGAGAAATGGGGACTCACGTAAGGCGAACGAGCCGTCTTGCTTTGCGTACCAGAGGCGCAGCTTCGCTCTCGGCGGCTTTCCATCCTGAAACGTCTTTACTTCAACAAGCTCGGCGCGCAATGTCGCTTCCTGGTTTTGCTCTGCAACGGTCAGAACTTCAATTTTTTTCACAAGACCCTGCTGATAGCTGTCAAACGGTGTCAGTCTGTACACCAGATTCCGTATGACCTTGTGTGTCGCTGAATAGCGCAGCCTGCATAGTGGCTTGAGTGCGCCGATGCGAGCCACGGCGTTCTCTGTGTCCATGCCCTCCTGCGGCTCATCCATGATGATGATCGGGCGCGTGCGCGCAATAGCCTCCTTGAAGGGCATATTGAAGAAGAGGTCTTCCCGCTGGGCTTGATTGAGAATACGGTCCTCGGCATTGAAGGACTGGAGCGTCATCACCATGATTTGGGGATGCTGCTCCTCGACGAAGCCTGTCACGCGATTTAAGCGTTTGCTGTCATACTCGAAGCAGGCGGGCGTGAAGCCGTACACATCGGCAAGCTGTCGTTTGAATATGCCGAAAGTGGATAGAACGCCCTCCTTAATGGCGACGGAGGGAACGAGGATGATAAACTTCGTGAAGGCATATTGGCGGTGGAGTTCATAGGTCGTCTTGAGGTAGACGAGAGTCTTGCCGGTGCCTGTCTCCATCTCAATGCAGAAGTCCAAGGCTTCATCGACAGGAGCCATTTCCTGGCCAGTGCCGTTGTCTTTGACCGTTGCCAGGAAGTTCTCGTGGACCTGCTCAAAAGGGATAGTGAGGACATTGCTCCGCACGCCTTCGTGGCAAGCCATATCGAAGGTGTTGCGCGGCTGTCCCTCAAACAGTCGCACCACGGCGTCTATAGCCTCGCGCTGATATGAGAGTTCCTCAAGTTTCAGTTCCATAGCCATCTATTTGCCATTTTCTTCCGATTTGTCCGCGTTGCCCGATGGTCGCTATCATCCGGCTCGGTATCACGGGATACGATCTGTCCCACAATTTATTTCACATCTTCCGCATAGTATATAAATCATTATCTCACATAGCGTACAGCAAGTTTTCCTGACTCCGACATCCGGGCTTGATTGAGGTTTGAGAAAAGATTTTCTCAAATCGGCGTAAAATTTTATTTGCAATCCTGATTACAAGGATATAGACTGGTGGTATTGGGTAGTTCGCGACGTTGCGGCGTGTGGGCTGTTATCTTGGAAATGCAGGAATTTGTGGGGTGTCATGGGATTTTTATATCGGATCTGCTGGTTTCTTTGCTGCGGCGTCATTGCCGCGTGCGCTGATTTTGTTCCCGAACCACCGCCGCCGTCGGCCGGGCATATTGCCGTGCCGGCGAAGGCTGCGCCGGCCGGGGATATTCCTGATATTGTTGCTCTGCCCCCGCCACTGCCGCAACCTGCGCCGCTGCGGCATGAAGACCGCTATACGGTGGTTGTCAACGAAGTGCCGGTGCGGGAGCTGTTGTTTGCCCTGGCCAGAGATGCGCGTATCAACGTCGATATTGCCCCGGGTATCAGCGGTCTGATTACCATGAACGCGGTGGAGCAGACGCTGCCGCAGTTACTGCAACGCGTGGCTCGGCAGGCCGGGCTGCGTTACGCCATGGAAGACGATAACGTGTTCATCTCCCCCGACAAGCCGTATTTCCAGACTTACCGGGTCGATTACCTGAACATGGAACGGGATACCTCGCATGTAGTACAGGTCGGGACGCAGATTGCCGGGGCCGGCAACAGCCCGGAAGGCGGTGGTGGTGGTGGGAGTAATAATTCAACCACCACGATTGGCACCACCATGTCCAACCATTTCTGGGCCAATCTGGTTGCGAATGTGTCCGCCATTCTGGACGCCGAAGGCGACGCCACAGCCAGCGCGGTCATCCCCCATCCGGAATCGGGCGTGCTGACGGTCAAGGCCACGGCAGCGCAGCATGACACCTTGCGCACGCTGATCGATGAGACTCTCACCAATGCCAACCGCCAGGTATTGATCCAGGCCACCATCGTCGAGGTCAGCCTGACCGACCAGTTCCAGGCCGGTATCGACTGGCAGGCGCTCAATCAGGCCGGCATCGAGGGACTGCGGCTGACCACGAAGACACTCACAACCAACCCGGTCAACGCTGCGTCATTGTTTTCCTTAAGTTATGAGGACGCCGACCCGGGGCAGGAGCGGGCGCTGAGCGCGGCAGTGGAGCTGTTGCAGGAGTTCGGCGATGTACGGGTGTTGTCCAGCCCCCAGATCATGGCCTTGAACAACCAGTCCGCCATCCTCAAGGTGGTCGATAACGTGGTCTATTTTGAGGTGGAGCAGGAAAGCAACGTGACCCAGGGCGTAGCGGCCAACACCTTCGAGACCATCGTCAAGACTGTGCCGGTGGGCATTGTCATGACCATCACCCCGCATATCAAGGCTGACGACTCCATCATTCTGAACATCAGGCCGAGCATCTCTCGCATCAACCGCTTTGTCAACGACCCGAATCCGGCGCTGGCGATTACCAGCCCGGTGCCGGAGATCCGGGTGCGGGAAATGGAATCCATGTTGCAGTTGCAGAACGGCGAGATCGCAGTCATGGGCGGGCTGATGCAGGACGATAGCCGCAGCAATGACAATGCCATTCCCGGTCTGTCCCGCATCCCGGTGCTGGGCGCTGCGTTCAAGATGGCCTTGCGCGAGTACGAGAAGACCGAACTGGTCATCTTCCTGCGCCCGCTGATCGTCCGCAACCCCAGTCTGGACGGTGACTTTAGCGCCTACAAACAGTTTTTTCCAGGAGAAGATGATGATTTTTAGAGGCGCCTTTAGGCCGCTGGTCGCGTTCTGCATTGGGGTTACATGCACGACAATTTATCCTGCCCTGGCGGCGTCGGATGCCGGGCCGATCAAGGTCATACGCACGGAAATAGACGCTGGCTATGAGACCCGCCTGCTTACCGCTTACCGGGCCTACCGGGACGGTGACCTGACTGCCGCCGCAGCCGGATACGAAGACGTACTACGGACTTACCCCGACAACCGCGACGCCATGCTGGGTCTGGCTGCCTGCGCGCTCATGCAGGGTGAGATCGCCACGGCTGCGGGCATGTACCGGCGCATCCTGCGCGCCTTTCCGCGAGATGACCTGTCCCGGGCCGCGCTGAGCGGCCTGCAGCAGGACCGGCAGGGAGAGGCATTCGTCAGGGAGTTGTTGTCAAAGCAGCCCGGGAAACCGTTTCTGTACGCCATCTTAGGTCAGCTGCAGGCGGCCCAGGCGCGTTGGCCAGAGGCGCGTCAGGCCTTCGCCGCGGCCCACCGGATGGATCCGACCCACCCGGGGTATGCCATGAATCTGGCCATCAGTCTGGATCGGATGGGGCAGCGTGCGGCGGCGCTGAAATACTATCGCACCACCCTGACACTGGTGGAACAGGGCAACTCCAGCCTGGCGCTGCGGCCGATCATGCAGCGTATCCAGTCATTAAGGCGGCCGTAGTCATGCCTGAGCTGCACCCGGGCTATGGCTCACAAACGCAGGATTTGGGGAACATACTGATCGATAAGGGAATTATCACCCCCGACCAGCTTGAGATTGCGGCGCTGGAGCAGAAGCGCAGCCGCGAGCAGCCGGGCCGGATTCTGGTGCGCTTAGGGTTCGTGACCGAAGACATAATTCACGATGTCATCAGCGGCGTGTTCGGGCAGCAGCGCGTCGACCTGCAGGCAATCATTGCAGACAGTGACGCGCTGACCATGATCCCGGAGGACATGGCCCGACGCCTGCAGGTGGCGCCCGTCAGTTATGACGCGTCGAGCAGGACTCTGAAAGTAGCGCTGGCGGATATCTTTGATATTGTTGCCTTAGACCAGATCAATGCCCACCTGGGCGGCGCGGTGGAAGTTGTCCCGGCGCTTGCCGCGCAGGCGGACATAGAAAAATGTATCGACCGATTCTACGGCTATGAACTGTCCGTGGACGGTATCTTAAACGAGATGGAAACGGGGGAGCTCGACTACCGCAGTCTGGCCGCGCACAGCGACGAATACAGCCAGCCGGTGGTGCGACTGGTGAATGCCCTGCTGGCCGACGCGGTGAAACGCGGCGCCTCGGACATACATCTTGAGCCGGAACAGGGTTTCCTGCGCGTGCGCTACCGTATCGACGGCGTGTTGCGCCAGGTGCGCAGCCTGCACAAAAACTACTGGTCGGCGCTGGTGGTGCGGGTAAAAGTGATGGCAGGGCTGGACCTGGCCGAGTCCCGCGCCCCGCAGGACGGCCGCATCTCCCTGTCACTATCAGGGCGGCAAGTGGACTTTCGCGTAGCTACCCTGCCTACCTTGTACGGTGAAAATATCGTCCTGCGGGTGCTGGACCGGCACAAGGGTATTGTTGGTCTGGCGCAGCTGGGCCTGGATGAGGAGCAACTGATCGCGTTGAAACGCATGGTTACGCGCCCGGAAGGGCTCATCCTGGTCACCGGTCCCACCGGCAGCGGCAAGACCACCACCTTGTATTCGATATTGCAATACCTGAACCACGAAGCCGTGAACATCATGACCCTGGAAGACCCGGTCGAATATCCTACCTCCATGATCCGGCAGACCTCGGCCAACGCTACGGCCAGACTCGGTTTTGCCGACGGCATCCGTTCCATATTGCGCCAGGATCCGGACATCATCCTGGTCGGAGAAATTCGCGATGAAGATACTGCCGCCATGGCCCTGCGCGCCGCCATGACCGGCCACCGGGTATTTTCCACCCTGCATTCCAATTCCGCGCTCGGCGCCCTCCCGCGCTTGCTGGACATAGGCGTGCAAGCGCAGCTATTGGCCGGGAACATCAGTGGCGTCATCGCGCAACGACTGGTGCGCAAGCTGTGCAATGAGTGCAAGCAACCTGACGCGGCGCCGCCGCTGGCGCCGGGGACAGGATACGGCGTCAGGCCCTGGCCCGGTAATGCCACTGCCGTGCGGCACAGCCCGGATGAAATCCGGGACGTGGATGCACAGCTCAGCGTTTACCGGCCGGTCGGCTGTGCAGCCTGTGCCGGGCAGGGCTATCGCGGACGCATGGCCCTGATGGAAATATTGCCGTTTGATGCGGACCTCGACGAGTTACTCGCGCGCCGCGCCAGCATCAATGAGCTGCACACCCTGGCGCTGGCAAAAGGTTTCAGGGCCTTGGCGGAAACCGGCCTTAACCGGATCATGGCAGGAACCACCAGTGTGGAGGAAGTTGCGCGCGTGGTGGACCTGGGCAACGCGCTTAGCCAACCATGAGCAGTTACCACTACCGGGCGCTGGATGCGCGCGGCCGCATCAGGAAGGGGAAAACCCGCGCAGCTAACAGCGCTGACCTGGAAACGCGATTGCGCAAGACCGGGTTGGAACTGATCAGCTGCAAATCAGCCCGGCCACCGCTGCTGTCGCTACCACGGCGGCGGGTACAACGGCGTGACCTGATCGTATTCTGTTTTCACCTGCAGCAGTCCTTGCGCGCCGGCGTGCCGGCGCCGGAGAGTTTACAGGACTTGCGTGACAGCGCCGGCAACCCCCGCCTGCGGCAGGTTGCCGGCGCGCTGCTGGAAGCCATTGAAGGCGGCAAGACCTTGTCGGCTGCACTGCGCGAGTTCCCTGCGGTGTTCAGCGAGGTGTTCGTCAACCTGATTCAGGCCGGGGAGCAAACCGGCGCACTTGACGCCATCCTCGAGCGGCTCGGATCAAACCTCAAGTGGCAGGACGAACAGGCCGCCATGACCAGGAAGTTGTTGCTGGCGCCGGCGCTTACCGGCGCCGTGGTTGGCATCGTAGTGGTGTTCCTGATGGCCTACCTGGTGCCGCAACTGTTGGCCTTCGTCGGCACGACCGGCTCTGAGTTGCCGTCCCATACCCTGTTGCTGATTGCAGTCTCCACCGCAGTTACCGATTACTGGCAGGTGATCCTGTGTGTGCCGTTGCTGTGCCTCGTGATAGTGGTTGCCGGCGCCAGGACCAGCCCCGGCTTCAGACTGGCGCTGGACCGGTTCCGGCTGGCGCTGCCCGTGGTAGGCCCGGCGCAGGAAAAACTCATCTTAGCGCGCCTCGCCGGTCTGTTCGCCATGATGTATGCCTCCGGCATTACCGTGATCGATTGCATCAGCGCCGGCGAACGCAGCGCCGGCAACCTGGCCGTGGCGCAGGCGATGAGCCGCGTCGGCGCGGCGCTGGCCGAAGGTCAAAACCTGGGAGACAGTTTTGCCGCCGGCAACCTGTTCCCACCACTGATGCTGCGCATGATCCGGGTGGGCGAGACAACCGGCGCATTGGCGCCGGCGCTGGAGAACATCGCCTGGTTCTACACGCGCGACGCCCGCGCGGCAGTGGGCAGGTTGCAATCCCTGATAGAGCCGGTTATGACCCTGGCGCTCGGTCTCGTCATCGGCTGGGTCATGTTATCCGTATTCGGGCCAATTTATGATCTCATTACCGGGCTTGGGGTATAAAGGAATCTGTAAAAATGCCCTGCGTGGCATTTTTGGAGGCGCCCGGCAGCGGCGCGCGCTGTTGATCGGCGCCGGACAGGCGGTCTTGTACCATTGGCAGGACCGGGGCGCCGTCCTGCATGATGTGTTTGCCGCAACGGAGCAAGGGCGCAAGACGTTCCGGCATTATCTCTCACAACACCCCGACATTCCGTTCTACCTGCTGGTGGATCTGGCCGACGAGGAATTCCGGCAGGATACCGTGCCGCATGTGTCACGGCGAGACCAACGGGCGTTGCTCAAACGCAAGGTCGGACGCTTGTTCAAGGACAGTTCCTATTGTTGCCACAGGATAACCGGCCGGGAACGCACCGGGCGCAGAGATGATCGGGTATTGTTGAGCGCGCTGGCCGCTCCCGGCCTGCTCGGGCAGTGGGTCGCGTTGCTGGACGAGGCCAGGGCGCCGCTGGCGGCCATCTGTTCACTGCCCCTGTTTACCGCGCGCCTGCTACCTGCCGTTGCGGGACAGACCGGCGGGCGCCGGTTGCTGGTCAGCCTGCACCGCAGCAGCGGGTTGCGCCAGACCTGTTTTGACAATGGCGAGTTTCAGTTCAGCCGCCTGACGCCGTTGCCAGACGCTGAACGTGGGCTGGACCCCGCCGTGATCAGCGCCGAAGTTGATAAAGTCCGACGTTATCTGGACAGCCGCCGAACAGACCCTTCCGCCGCGCGGTTAGACGTACATTTGCTGCTGACCGGCAGCCTGTTGCAGCAAGTGCAGGGCGCGTTCACAGAGCAAGAATCAGTGCGTTACCATGTTTTCGATCTGCACCGACCGGCGCCTGAAAATGCCGCCGCAGAAGCTACACAGTCACTGTTCAGCGATGGGTATTTTATATGGCAACTGTTGACGCTCAGGCCAAAAAATGACTATGCCGACACGAGGCAAAGACGCTGGTTTTTCCTGCAACGGCTGCGCGCAGGGGTTGTTGCGGCCAGTTGTGCGTTGTTGCTCGGCAGTGTGTGCCGCAGCGCATTGACCGGCTACCACGGCCTCGTGTTGCAACGCCAGGTGGAAGCGGCCCGACAGCAGGCAGTCCGGCACGCGGCGGCGTATGAACAAGCAAACAAGCGCCTCCCGCAGACACCTGTGGAGGCATCAGAACTGAAGGCGGCAGTAATGACCGCGGCGCGCCTCGCACAACAGCGCACGCCGCCGCTACGCATGGTGTCTGTGCTCAGCGACAGCCTGGATGAGTTTCCCGTCATCCATTTGCACAAGCTGGGTTGGGAGGCAGCCGGTCATGACGATATTGCTGCCCAGGGCGCGCCCGCTCATGCCGTTACGCCGGTGGTTGCAGTAGTGACTGACGCGCCGGCAACGGTTTACCAGGTCGCGCACTTGCACGCGCGCATAGAACCTTTCAACGGCAATCTCCGGGAAGCGCTGGCGCTGGTCAACCGTTTTGTCGCACACCTGCGCGCCCAGGCGGGAGTGCGGGAGGTCGGTATCCTCGCCATGCCCCTGGACGTCAGCTCCGCCGCCGCCTTGCAGGGCAACACCCGGACGCGGCCACGCCAGGCAGAATTCAGCCTGAAAGTTGTGCTGGAGACGCCGTTGTCGCCGGGAGACCTGTCAGCGGGGCGCAGCGCCAATGAAACCTGAGCATGAATTTTTACGCAACGCCGCGTTCCTGTTTGCAGGTAGCGCCATGTTGAGCGCCGCCCTGTTGACGGGCAGCGGGTTATTCGAGCGCCGCATGGAACGGGCCTGCCAGCATCACCGCGCGCAGCTGCACGAGACCCGTCAGCGCTATCTGACGGCAGTTGCAGCAGCGCACAGCATCAGGGATTATCTCCCGCAATTCAGTGCATTGCAGGATACCGGACTATGGGGCAAGGAACACCGGCTGAACTGGATTGAGACGCTGCAGGATGCGGCAGCCGCATTACAGTTGCCGGCCCTGAGTTACGAGATAGGCGCGCGGCAAGTGCGCGACCCCGGCATGGGGTTGCCGTCCGGCAGCCACCGGGTTTACAGCAGCGCCATGACCCTGGATATGCAATTACTGCACGAAGGCGACCTGTTCGCGTTGCTGGACTTGCTGGAAGCGCGAGCAAAGGGCCTGTACCGCGTGGCAAGCTGCGAGTTGACCCGTAATTTCGAGGAACTTACAGACCACCCGAGCGCAGCAAACCTGCGCGCCAACTGCCTGTTGGAATGGTATTCCATCGGCCCGGCGGATGATCTTGAGATCAATACGGATTAAGCAAAGTTTTGTTCAGAATGATCGGAAAATTTACTCGTTCTGTTCCCGGCCGGGCCAGGTCAGGCTGTAGCGGGAAACGACTGAGCATTGCCCTGTTGCTGCTATGCAGTTGCTGTCTTGCGGTCGATGAACACTCGTTCGGGCGCCTGTTCACCACGCCGGAACAGCGGCAACGGTTACAAGAGTTGCGAGCAGAACACCGGCAGGCGCAGTCCGGCCGGGATGCCACACAAACGGGCATACGCGCTGGCGCCCCCGCCCCCGGCGCCGCGCAAACCGGGCCAGCCCCGGCGCTGGACAGCGACGCACAGGCGTCGCCCGTGGTCACCCTGAAGGGCCTGATTGTGCGCGAGGGTGGCGCCGGTATGGTCTGGGTGGATGAACACGATGGAGGTACAACGCCGGATTACCGCACACTGGAAACGCCAGCAACGCCGGGGCACGAAGTCGCAGTCCCCGTGGGTATGGACGGCAAGTCTGTGATGCTGAAACCAGGCCAGTCCTACCACTTCGATACCGGCTCGGTAACAGACCTGCCCCGGCAGTCCCGCCGGTTGCCGCACGGCAGCACGCGCCCAGCTGCCGCTGTCGCCGCGCCGCCGCAGGAAACCACCCCGTGATTAGCCCGCAAGCCGCGCAAGGAGCAGCATTGCTGGCCTTCCTGCTGGCGCTGAGCGTCGCTTCGGGGTGGCTGCTGTTGTCCGACCTGAACCGGCAGGCACAGGTGTACACCCGGCGCGTGAGCAGCGCGCTCACGCTGCACCGGGCCAAACAGGCGTTGCTGTCTTATGCGATGAACTACCCCGATCTGCGCGCCAACCCGGAGAAGGGGCCGGGGTTCCTGCCCTGTCCCGACCGCAATAACGATGGTCGCCCGGAAAGCAACTGCGCCGCTGGCACGGGCACGATACTCGGACGCCTGCCATTTGCAATCCTGGGGCTGGATGACCCGCGTGACAGCAGTGGCGCGCGCTTGTGGTATGCCGTGTCCTCTGATTTCAGAAATACCCGGTCCAACCATGCCGTCATCAACAGTGAAACACCGGGTCAATTCACGCTGGACGGCGCCGACGATGTGGTGGCAGTGGTGATGGCGCCGGGCGTGCCGGTCGGCGCCCAGGTGGCGCGTCCGAGCAATACGCCCACCGATTATCTGGAAGGCGAGAATGCCAGCGTCGCCGACGGCAGGTTCTCTACCCTTGCCGGCAACGACCAGGTGGTCGCCATCAGCCGTGCGGAATTGATGCAGGCGCTGGAATTGCGCGTGACCAATGAAGTGCGCGCGCTGCTGGCGCGCTACCGCAGTGCACACGGCGCCTATCCCTGGCTGGCTGCGTTTGCTCATCCCCACCTGGACGGCAGAGTATTACGCGGCTCTCATAATGGTAGCGATAATGCAGAGGCGCTGACGGACACGCGTCGCGATTTCCTGGATTGGGGAGTACGCGCCTACGATCTGCTCAGGAATGTCACCGACGGTTCCCTGGCCGTGGTGAAGACAGTGAGCAAAAACAGGCTGGAGCTGTCGGCGCCGAGCGCCGGGGCAGAGAACGATTTTGACCGGGGAGATGTCTATTTCATCGAGCTGCGCGGCCCTGGCAGGGCTGTCTCAGGGACGGCCACCGGCGGCAGTTCGGGCCTGTTGCTGAAAGATACCGGGCAGGATTTCAGGGAAGTGGGTGTGGTTCCCGGTGACGTGGTTGAGAACCTGACCGAAGGTTCCCGCGCAACCGTTGCCGGTGTGGGTCGGACTGCGCTCCGGCTGCGTCGGTCCGCCGCCAGCGCCGGCAATGGTTTTGATAGTGGCGCAACCTACCGCTTGCTCGTCAATACCGGCAGCGCCGGCCCGGGCAGCGCCAACCTGACGTTGGCAGACCCTACAGCCGATTTCATCAGCGCCGGCGTGGGCGTCGGTGACCTGGTGGAGAACCTCAGTGATGGCTCGACCGGGCGCGTCAGTCAGGTGGCAGGGCCGGGGTTGCTGCGCGTGGCGGCGCTGCATTTCGGTCGCAACAACCGGTTTGATGAATATGACGTTTATCGCCTGCCCCGCTATAATGCCGCAGACAACACCAGGCAGGGCCTGTTGCCGGTGCATGAGCCAGGCAAACGCTTTGCAACCGGGTTCGGCGTCACCTGGGAGGCGCCTGCCGGCGGCGGCTGGATCATTACCGGGCTGCATCCCACCGTCCATCCCGGCTATGCCGCAGCGGTGACGCGCGCGCTGCGCGCCGCGCTCGCAGGGGTGGTCAACGTTGCAAACGGATATTGCGTCTGGCTCAATGTACAGGTGGTTGACTGTGTCGGTAGCAGCGCCTCAGTGCCGCTGCTGGCAGGGCACGCGAGCGCCGGGTCGTCTGCGGGCGTATTGACGGACAGTGCCGCGGATTTCATTAACGCCGGGGTCACCCCGGGAGCTCTGGTTGAAGCGCCGTATAACTCGGTGGTGACCCGGGTTGCGTCGGCCACGACGCTGCACCTGCTGCGGTTACCCACTGCGGCGCGCCTGCTTGCCTCCGGCGCGCGCTACCATATCCGCAGCGCCACCAGGCTGTTGACCGGCAACACCGACCGCGCCGACCCGGCGCGCCTGCACGACCCACACCAGGATTTCCACGCCGCGGGGGTGCGCACGGGCGACCTGCTGGCAAACCTGACGGACGGTTCCTTTGGTCTGATCACTGCGGTCAGCGGCGCCAGTGTCAGCGCCGAACTGCAGGGCGGCCAACGCAATGCCTACCGTCCCGGTGACGCATACCGCATCTTCCACGCTTATGTGAACCGGCGCCGCTACCGCTTCAGTCTGCGCTATCAGGGGGAGAGGGTGATGCGTGCAAGCAACGGCCTGCGGCAGCGCGATGTGTGCCGGGGTTATGGCGCTGATTGTGCTGGCGTTGCCGTCACCACGCGGCTGCCGTTTCAGGCTCAGGGCCTTGCCGGCGCGGCCACGGTCGGCGCTGCGGGCCTCATGCTGGCAGCTGCGCAGGCAGATTTTCTGCGCGCCGGCATCTTGCCCGGGGATACGCTGTTCAACCTGGACGATGGTTCTGCGGGAATGGTGCAGGCCGTCGCGCGCCGTGCCCTTACCGTCGACGCGTGGCATGGCGGTCACGCCAATAATCCGGTTCCGGGCAACCGCTACCGCATCGGCAGGCCGTTGCTGATCATTGAAGACCTGCTGGATGACAGCGCTGTAACAAGGATCGGCCTGACCGCCCCGCCGGGTGGCGCGGCCGGCGCTGTGCGCACGACCGGCATCAATTATCATCTGGCGGAGACCCCCGGAGAACTCCCGCCCTGGTTCATAAAAAATAAATGGCACCGTCTTGTTTATGTCGCTTACGGCGCCGGCTTTGCCCCCGGCGGCAGCGGCCATTGTCACGCGGGTGTGGATTGCCTGGTGATCCGCGACCATGCCGACGACACGCAGGCGCTGGTACTCGCCGCCGGGTTGGCGTTGCCACAGCAGCAGCGCACGCACGGCGCCGGTGCGGCTTACTACGAGGCTGAAAATGCCAATGCGGATGCTGACGAGGTGTTCGCAGGGGGCTTGCCTGACGACACTTTTAATGACCGGCTTGTGGTTGTGGCGCCATGAAACAACCCCGGATTAACTCCCATGCACAAGCATAAAGAGGCTGGATTTTCACTGCTGGAACTCGCCATTGCGCTGATGATTATGGCGTTGCTTGTGGGCGGGATGCTCAATCCCCTGAGCGCCACCTTAGAAGCTAAACGACGCGCCCGGGCGCAGCTTGAACTGGAGCAAATCCGGGAAGCATTGCTGGGGTTTGCCATGATCAACGGCTACCTGCCCTGTCCGACCACTAGCGCCGACCCGGCTGTCGAGGCTTACGGCCTGGCCGACCCGGTCTGCAACGGCGAGCCGGCCGCGGAGGGTTACCTGCCCTGGCGCACCCTGGGCGTTCCTGAGGTGGACCCGTGGGGTTTGCCAAGACACGCCACCACCGACCCGTTCAACGGTTACTGGCGTTACCGGGTCGATCGCAACTTCGCTGATGCGGCGGCGTTGATCACGCTTGGCGCAGCGCCGGACGACAACCTGAGCATTACAGACCCGCGCGGCCTGTTGCTGACTGCGCCGACGGAAACCCCGGTCGCCATCATCTACAGCGCCGGCGCCAACCTGCAGCCGGACGGAGAAAACACCAGCTTTGAAGGCGCGCCCTGCGGCAACCCGGGTGGTTATGCGCCGGGCGGGAGCGCGACCTGCCCTGACGGGGAACCGCACTACCAGGGCGGCGACATGTACGGAGTCGGCGCTGATGCCACTTTTGACGACATGCTCATCTGGTTGTCGCGCCCGTTGTTGTTCAACCGACTGGTCGCGGCAGGGCGGCTGCCGTGATTTTATCTGCGATAACAATCACCCGCATCACACTGCTTGAAGCTCTGCGCAGCCGTTTGCCTCTGTTAATGGTTATGGCGCTGCTCGGTCTGGTCGGTCTGGCGGAGTTTCTCGGTGAGTTGAGCATCACGGAAGAGGCGGGCATCAAAGCCTCGATCACCGCCTCAGGCCTGCGTCTCTTCTCGATCTGTCTGGTCTGTCTGTGCGTCATAAGCGGTGGCGTGCGGGAACTGCATGACAAGAGCCTGGAGATGATGTTGTCCTTGCCCCTGCCCAGGTATGTCTGCCTGCTCGGCAAGCTGGCGGGGTTTGCGATCCTGGCGCTGTGCATTGCCGTGAGCGCCGGATTGCTCCTGAGCGGGTATGCCCCGGCCACCCCGGTCGCGTGCTGGGCGCTGTCCCTGTTGTGTGAACAACTGCTGATGGCTTGTTTCAGTTTCCTGTGCGTGTTGACCTTTGCCAACGTGGCCTGGTCCGCGCTGCTGGTTATGGCGTTTTACCTGCTCGCGCGCAGCATGGAAACGCTGCAGTTGCTGAGTGCGTCACCCCTGCTCACAGCCGACGGTGCGTCCCATCAGGTCATGTATGTTCTGGTGAACGCCGTGTCGTTATTGCTACCCGACCTGCACGCGTTCACCCGTAGCGACTGGCTGCTCTACGGTATTGAGTGGAACGAGGTGGCCATGGTCGTGACGCAGACCCTCATTTATCTGGTTGTACTCACCTCAGCCGGCTTGTTTGACCTGTACCGGAAGAATTTCTAAGGCTGATGGAAAGGCCCGTCGCAACCGTTCCCGGCGCCGTGCGCGCACTGTTCATCCTGAGCTTGTGCTGGCAGCTGGGCTGGAGCTGGTTAAGCCCGGCGCTGACCGCTACCGCGCAACCACTGCCGCCGGCTCCGGCCGCCGAACTGCTGCAACTGGCCGCGTTCGGGGAGCCGCAAACCCTGGCAAGGCTGCTGATGTTGTGGTTGCAGGCTTACGATGATCAGCCCGGCCTCAGTATCCCGTTTGCCGAGCTGGATTACACCCGCCTCAGCCACTGGCTGGGCCTGTTGCTGGACCTGGACAACCGTTTCCAATACCCGCTGCTGGCGGCCAGTCGCGTCTACACGGAAACGCCGGACGCCGGCAGCAAAAGACACATGCTGGCATTCGTGCACCGGCGTTTCCTGCACGACCCGGAGCGCCGCTGGCCCTGGCTGGCCCACGCAGTCCATGTCGCCCGGCACCGTCTCAACGACCCGCAACTGGCCCTAAGCTATGCCAGGGCCCTGCGCTTGAACGTTACCAGTGATACTCTCCCGCCCTGGGTAGCGCAACTGGAATTATTTGTGCTGGAAGACCTGGGGGAGGCACAAAGCGCGCGCATCCTCATCGGCGCTTTGCTGGCAAGCAACCGCCTGAGCGGCAATGAGTTACGGTTTTTGCAGGATCGATTGGCAACGCTGGAACGGCAGCCGGGCCAGTAACCTGACCCCACCTGTCTTGCGGCAACCTCTGAAAATGCCCTCCGTGGCATTTTTAGGGGCGAGGTCGGCGGGAGCTACTGCCCAGCGGCTATTCGCGCGCCAGTGCCCGGGAGGTAAGCTCATGCCAAGGCTGGTAGGACTCCCGGAACGCCTGATAAGCTGCGTAGACGCGCTTGAAATCAGGGTCTTTTTCAGCCTCGCTGGCCAAGGTCTGGCGGGTGACGGCGCGCAGTTCTTCCATGACCTCCTGTGGAAATGGCAGCACCTCCACATTCTTCTTTGCGAACAATTCCTTCAGTGCGCGACTGTTGTGGTATTCCATGGCGCTGAAGGTCCAGGTGCTGGTAGCGGCGGCAGCTTGTTTGACTATGTGTTGCAGATCGGCCGGCAGGCTGTTCCAGCGTGCCGTGTTAATGAGCAGCTCCAGCTCTGTGCCCGGCTCGTGCCAGCCGGGGTAGTAGTAATACCGGGCCGCCCGGTTCAGGCCCAGACGCAGGTCATGCAGCGGCCCGACCCACTCCGTGGCGTCGATGGTGCCGCGTTCCAGCGCCGTGTAGAGCTCGCCGCCGGACATCAGGATGGGGTTGCCTCCGGCCCGGTCCAGCACCTTTCCCCCCAGCCCGGGCACGCGCATACGCAAGCCCTTGAGATCGGCAATGCTCTCTATCTTCTTGTTGAACCAGCCCCCCATCTGCACGCCGGTGTTGCCTATGGGCAGGGCCATTACGCCGAATGGTTCATATAATTCGTTCCACAGTTCCAGACCGCCGCCGTGGTACAGCCAGGCTTCCACGCCTTTCTGCTCCATGCCGAACGGGACCGTGGAAAAAAACTGTGCGGCCGGCACCTTACCGGCCCAGTAGTAGGCGGAACCGTGCCCCAGCTCCACCGCGCCCTGCGACACCGCGTCAAACACCTGTAAAGCCGGCACCAGTTCGCCCCCGGCAAACACCTTGATCTCCAGCCTGCCGTTACTCATGATGCGTACCTGCTCGGCAAACAGTTCCGGCGCTTCCTGGAACACGGGAAAATTGGCCGGCCAGGTGGTTACCATCTTCCAGCGATAGATTTTACCGGTGTCGATGCCCTCGCCACCCGCCACCCGGGGCGCGTCGCCCCCACACGCTGCCAGCAGCAGGGCCAGCAATACACAGCTTGCTCGTTGTAGTATCGTCATCAGAATCTCCCTGGGTTCATCACACCGGCCGTAAATTCGCATACGCCAGCACCAGCCACTTGGCGCCGGCGCGCTCAAAATTGACCTGCACCCGGGCGTGGCTGCCACGGCCATCGATGTTCATTACCGTGCCCTCACCAAACCGGGCATGCGCCACGCGTTGGCCGGGCGCGAACAAGGCATCATCGGCGCTCCCGGGCAGCGGCTCGTTGAACACGCCGGGTGATAGCGGCCTGCCCGGTCGCACTTCGGCGATAAACTCCTTGGGTATTTCTTTCAGGAAGCGTGACGGGTGTGAGTAAAATTCGTTACCGTGCAGGCGTCGGTAGCGGGCATAACTCAGGGTGAGCTTGCGGCGCGCACGAGTGATACCCACGTAGCAGAGCCGTCGCTCCTCTTCCAGTTGCGCGGGATTATCCGAGCTGCGCTGGTGCGGAAACAGGCCTTCTTCCATGCCCGTCAGATAGACCCGCTCAAACTCCAGTCCCTTGGCGGTGTGCAAGGTCATCAGGCTCACGGCATCCTGGCCGGCCTCGGCCTGACTGTCGCCGGCATCCAGCGCGCTCATCGCCAGGAACGCGGTCAAGGAATCCACCTCGCCGTGCACCTCCGGGTCCACTTCGAACTGTTCGGCTGCGTTAACCAGTTCGTCCAGGTTCTCAATACGGTCGAGCCCACGCTCACCTTTTTCCTTGCGGTAATGCTCGATCAGGCCACTGGCTTTGATCACGTTCTGCATGATCCGGTCCAGGCTGTTGTCGGTGAGTAGCGGCGTCAGTTGTTCCACCAGCTCCACAAACCGCGCCAGTGCGGTCAGGGTACGAGTCGGCAGCAGCTGGTCCGCCAACAGCGCGCGGGTTGCGTACCACAGCGAAACACCGTCCTGACGCGCCCGCGCCCGCACCTCCTCTATGCCGCGCTGCCCGATGCCCCGGGGCGGCGTGTTGACAATACGTTCAAACGAAGCGTCATCGTCGCGAGCTGCCACCAGGCGCAGGTAAGCCAGGGCATCCTTGATCTCCATGCGCTCATAAAAGCGCTGGCCGCGCACTACGAGGTGGGGCACCTGTGCGTGACGCAGCGCGTCCTCCAGCACGCGTGAGCTGGCGCCGACCCGGTACAGTACTGCGTGGTCATGGTAAGCAGCCCCCTCGCGGTGCGCAGACCTGATTTGCTCGACGATGAATTGCGCCTCATCCTGCTCGCTGTAGGCCGCATACAGGTCCAGTTTCTCCCCCGCCGCGCCGTCGCTCCACAGGTCTTTGCCCAGCCGGCTGCTGTTGTGGGCAATCAGGGCATTGGCAGCCTTCAGTATCGTAGTAGTGGAGCGGTAATTCTGTTCCAGCCGGTACAGCGTCGGCTTGGGAAAATCCTTTTCAAAACGCTGCATGTTTTCCATACGGGCGCCGCGAAAACTGTAAATGGACTGATCGTCATCACCCACCGCAAACAGACTGTTGCGCTCACCCACCAGCAGCTGCAACCAGGCATATTGCAACGTGTTGGTATCCTGGAACTCGTCCACGAGCAGCTGTGGAAACCGCTCCCGGTAATGCAGCAGCAGCTGTTCCTGATCACGTAACAGCTCGTGGGTGCGCAGCAACAGCTCGGCAAAATCGACCAGCCCGGCGCGCTCGCAGGCGCTTTGGTAATTACGGTAAATCGCCACCATCTGCTCCAGGGTGGGGTCGTCGCGCCGATCGATATGTTGCGGACGTAAGCCGTCATCCTTGCGTTGGTTGATGAACCACTGCGCCTCCCTGGCCGGATATTGCTTTTCATCCAGGTTCATATCCCGGATCACCCGGCGCAGTAAGCGTTGCTGGTCTTCGCTGTCGAGGATTTGGAAACTGTCCGGCAGCCCGGCTTCCTGCCAGCGCGCGCGCAGCAACCGGTGCGCCAACCCGTGAAACGTGCCCACCCACATACCGCCGATGGACCGGTTCAGCAGCCGCCCGATACGTTCACGCATCTCCGCCGCCGCCTTGTTGGTGAAGGTAACAGCCAGCACGTTGCGCGGCGCCGCCTGCCCGGTTTCAAGATACCAAGCGATACGGTGCACCAGTACCCGGGTCTTGCCGCTGCCGGCGCCGGCCAGCACCAGGATGTTGCCGGTCGGCGCCGCCACGGCCGCGCGCTGCGCCTCGTTCAGACCGTTCAGTACATTGGTTACGTCCATCGGTGCAATGGCTCAGTAGGGGCAGCATAAACCCTGCCGCCGAATTTATCTGGTAAAAGGATTGTCATGCCCATCAGTGAATTGTACCCGTCCTATCAGTGTTAGAATAGTCCCATCAACAACTATCACAACCAACGGGAAGAACCATGCAAAGCGGACACCAGGACCCGCGCGCCTTAATCGAACAGACTTTGTCACTGTGTCGGCAACAGGGCGCCGACGCGGCAGAAGCGGACATCAATACCGGCCACGGCCTGTCAGTGAACGTGCGCATGGGTCAGGTCGAGACCATTGAACACCAACGCGACAAGGGTCTGGGCGTGACGCTTTACCTGGACGGCTGTAAAGGTTCGGCTTCCACCTCGGACTTTTCCGGCAGCGCCCTGCAAGCCACCGTCGAGGCCGCCGCCACCATTGCCAGATACGCCAGCCGCGACGACTGCGCTGGCCTGATTGACCCTCAATACCTGGCCGCGGCAGTGCCGGATCTGGACTTGTACCATCACTGGGACATTGCCCCGGAGGCAGCCATCGAACTGGCGCTGGAATGCGAACACGCTGCGCGCAGCGTGGACCAACGGCTGACCAACTCCGATGGGGCAATGGTGGCCACCTACGCCGGCGCCCACCTGTACGGTAACAGCCACGGCTTCATCAACGGCTGGGACTGGTCATCGCACAGTATCGACTGCACGGTGATTGCCGAGGAAAACGGCCGCATGCAACGTGATGGCTGGCACACCAAGGCGCGCGCCCGGGGCGACCTGGACAGTGTCGAAAAGGTAGGGCAGGAGGCCGCCCGCCGCACCCTGTCGCGCTTGAATGCAAAGAAACTGTCCACCCGCAAGGCGCCGGTGATCTTCGAGGCGCCGGTGGCGCGCGGCCTGTTCGGCGCGTTCATCAGCGCTATTTCCGGCGGCGCGCTGTACCGGCGCGCCAGCTTCCTGCTGGACCAACTCGGTGAGCAGGTATTCGCCCCCCAGGTACAACTGGAGGAACAGCCCCACCTGCCCCGACAACTGGGCAGCGCCCCATTCGACGGCGACGGCATGGCCACCCGGCGCAAACACCTGGTACGCGACGGCGTGCTGGAGACTTATGTACTAAGCGCCTACTCGGCCCGTAAGCTGAATATGACCCCCACCGGCAACGCCGGCGGCGTACATAACCTGGTAGTGCAAACCGGCGACCAGGACCTGCCAGCGCTGCTGCGGCAGATGGACACCGGCCTGTTCATCACCGACATGATCGGCTTCGGCGTCAACCAGGTCACCGGCGACTATTCCCGCGGCGCCTCTGGCTTCTGGGTCGAACAAGGCGAAATCCAATACCCGGTAGAAGAAATTACCGTCGCCGCCAATCTCAAGGACATGTTCCAACACATCATCGCCATCGGCAACGACATAGACCCGCGCGGCAACGTCAAAACCGGCTCGGTGCTGATTGAGAATATGACCATTGCGGGGGAGTAGGGGAC
>JAPORZ010000240.1 GCA_026709915.1 Gammaproteobacteria bacterium | reverse complement strand
ATCAACTACTTAGCGACTGTGAAACCAACGTGAACCATGACGCCTTCTCTAACCAGTTGAATTTATTCGATTATTAACCGGACACTAGTGATTTAACATCATTAAATTTCGGGCGGGTAGTACATACCGTTATTCGTGACGCCGCCGTTGCAGTGTTGTTGACGAGTATTGCCAGCGAGTACTTTGCGCGATGTGCCGATTAAATTTTGTACTTGTAAGGTGGCGAGTCGGCCTATGTAATCGCAGAAAAATTTAAGGTCGCCTTGATCAGCGATTTCCAAGGCCGTGATGTAGCTGTCTTTGTCTTTTGCTTCGATGATGGGGGGCGGCTCTCGGCGGGCCAGATAAGCATAGGCGACGAGTTGGCGCGAGACTCGTCCGTTGCCGTCCTGAAAGGGATGCGTGCGCACGAAGCGGTGGTGCAGCCAGCCCGCTTCGACGTGAGTAGGCAGGTTGCGTTTACGGATGTCGGTATAGATCGTGAAGAATCTATCCATTTCGGCTTGTGTGTGTTCCGGCGGGCAATATTCGTGTACGACGCCATCCTGACGGCGGGGGTTGTTGGGATGAATTTTATATTGACCTTTGCATTCGAATGGGACTTGTACACGTTCGACCTGATTGTTGACGATACGCAATCCGGTGACAGTGGCTTGGTGACGAGTTAGCAACTGGTGCCAGGATTTAATCACGTAATGGGTCAATGGTTTGTCGTTTTTGATGTCCTTGAAAATCATTTCTATGGCTTCGCTTTGATCTTCGAGCAAGCCTTTAATCGTGGCATCATCAATACCCTCGATGGTGTGGGCGCCGACAACGCTGTTAAATCCCTCCGTGATTAGTTGCTCTGTGACCCCGCGTTTTAAGGTGTACAAGCCCTCTATCTGGCCGGTTTCTATGGCGAACTCCCGTTGGCGTTGAGCAAGCCAGTTATCAAGCAGACGACGATCGAGGTTTTTGTCGGTGATGGTATTGATATGGCTGTGCAGTTCACCAACGAGGTCATCGTAACCCGGGAGAGTCCAATGTTCGGCGCCCTTGGGTAGTCCGGTCAAGGGTCGCCATATCGTTTCCGGTGGTTTTATGTTGTTGTCGGTCATTTCAAGCAATGCCTTTGGAAGACATTTTGGTGGTTGAAACGTTCGTCCCGGGATTTAACGAAGACGAAGACATAGCACGCTGCCTGCAAGATCTATCTTACCTGCAACAATACCCTGGTGCGGGCAAATCTGCAATGTCAATTTATCAATTTATCGGCACATAATGATTATTGCTTCATCCGTCATCTGACAAACCAAATGGCAGGGCGCGAGCGCCGCCCGCAACAGGGAAAAACGGTTCACGGGCCGGAGCAGGCTACCGCTTCACCTTCATTACACTGCCGACCTGTGCGGGTGTTGGCAAGGTGGCGTGGCTTTGTTTGATTTCAGCCAGGCGGTTCAGGAATGCCGGGGGCATTTGCGTTACCCGGCGTTGGGTCATGTCCATGAACAGGCACAACTGTTCGCTGGTGGCAGCCAGATAGTTCTGCCCGGCGTGGTACATCTGGTGGAAATAGTGGAAGCGTTTTGCATCGTAATCCAGTAACCGGGTGGTGATGTACACCTCGTCGCCTTGCTTGACTTCACGGAGGTAGTTGACGTGCATTTCCGCCGTGAATGAGGAGACATTGTGCGCGGCCCGGTAGTCGGCAGTCAAGCCTATGAAGTCGAAAAAATTATCGGTGGCGCGGTCGAATACCACAACGTAATAGGACACATTCAGGTGGCCGTTGTAATCGATCCATTCGGGGAGGACCACCTGCCTGCTTGCCTGGAATGGGGTTTGCACCGGCATGTTCAACTCAACCCCAGTACATCCTGCATACTGTACAGGCCGGTTTCCTTGTCCATCACCCACTGTGCGGCGCGTACTGCGCCCGTGGCGAAGGTTTTGCGACTGGTGGCGACGTGTTTGATTTCCACTCGTTCGCCCTCACCGGCGAACATCAGGGTGTGCTCACCGACGATGTCGCCGGCGCGGATGGTTTCAAAACCGATGGTATTACGCGGGCGCGGGCCGGTGATGCCCTGGCGGCCATATACTGCGCATTCTTCCAGATCGCGGCCCAGGGTTGCGGCCACGATCTCGCCCAGGCGCACTGCGGTGCCCGAAGGGGCATCGATCTTACGGTTATGGTGCGCCTCAATGATCTCGATATCGGCGCTGTCGCCGATGACGCGGGCGGCCAGTTCTGCCAGTTTGAAGCACAGGTTGACGCCCACGCTCATGTTGGGGGCGAATACGATGGCGATCTCCTTGCTTGCCGCGCGTAGTGTCTGTTGTTGATCGGCAGACAAGCCGGTGGTGCCTATCACTACTTTTTTACCGCCGGCACGGCAACGCGCCAGGTTTTGCAGCACCGCATCGGCGCGGGTGAAGTCTATTAACACATCGAAGTCGTCCATGACGGACTCAAGATCAGCAGTGATGCTGACGCCGAGCCGACCGCTGCCGGCTTGCTCGCCGGCGTCCAGGCCCAGCGCCGGTGAGCCGGGTTGTTCTATGGCCGCGCCGGTGGCGATGCCGTCGGTCTCGCCGATCACTGCCAGGATGGTTTTTCCCATCCGGCCCGCGGCGCCGCTTATGGCTGCTTTTATCATGAGTCAATAGGGTGTCTCTTCGAGACTGGCATTGCACTGGATTCCCGCTTGCGCGGGAATGACGCTTAGTTCGAGACCGGTATTGTACCGGATTCCCGCTTACGCGGGAATGACGGTTAGTTCGAGACTGGTATTCTACTGGCTGGCATTATCAAAAAATTTCTTTACGCTGTCGAACCACTTGCCGGCCAACGGCAGGAAATGTCGGTCATCTTCTTCCATGGTATCTTCAAACTGCTCTAACAGCTCTTTTTGCTTTTTGCTCAGGTTCACCGGTGTTTCCAGCGCCACCCGGCACAACAAATCGCCCCGGGCCGTGGACCGCACCGAGCGCACGCCTTTGCCGCGCAGGCGGAACAACCTGCCGCTTTGGGTTTCCGGCGGGATGCGCAGTTTCACCTTGCCGTCCAGTGTCGGGATTTCGACTTCCCGTCCCAGCGCTGCGGCGGTAAAACTGACGGGCACCTCACAGTACAGGTCTGACCCTTCGCGAGTGAATATATCGTGGTCTCTGACGATAACGTTGACGTAGAGGTCGCCCGCCGGGGTGCCGTGCGCGCCGGCTTCTCCTTCACCGGACAGGCGAATGCGGTCGCCGGTGTCAACGCCCGGTGGAATCTTCACGGAGATGGTCTTGCTGTCGCGCACGCGCCCCTGCCCCTGGCAGGCGCGGCACGGGTCACTGATGATTTTCCCCTGTCCGCGACACTTGGGGCAGGTTTGTTGCACTGAGAAAAATCCCTGCTGCATACGCACCTGGCCGGCGCCGTTACAAGTGGGGCACTGAACCGGACTCGAGCCCTTACGGGCGCCGCTGCCGGAACACTCACTACAGATTACCAGCCTGGGTACCCGGATCTTGATGGTAGAGCCGGCAATGGCCTGTTCCAGGTCCAGTTCCAGGTCATAGCGCAGGTTGGCGCCGGACTGCCCACGCTGGCCGCCACGCCCTTGCGCGCCGAAGATGTCGCCGAATACGCTGTCGAAGATGTCGCCGAAACCGCTAAACCCCTGCGCGTCCGGCCCGCCGGCTGCAGCGCTGACGCCGGCATGGCCGAACTGGTCATAGGCGGCGCGCTTCTGCTTGTCGCTGAGAATATCGTTGGCTTCCTTGGCTTCCTTGAATTTTTCCTCCGCCTGCTTGTCATCCGGGTTGCGATCCGGATGATACTTCATCGCCAGGCGGCGAAAAGCCTTCTTTATATCGACGTCAGACGCATTTTTCGATACGCCGAGAACCTCATAATAATCCCGTTGCGCAGCCATTAGGC
>JAPORZ010000053.1 GCA_026709915.1 Gammaproteobacteria bacterium | reverse complement strand
CAAACTACACGGATGTAGTTTGCAAATCGTCTATCCTGACGATTTGTCATTTTCAGGCACTGACGTGCTTAAAAATGGCAGCATATCCATAATGCTGCACAGCCACATCCAATTTTTAGAGGTGGTCTTGCCTTGATACACCGGCGCGAATCAGGCGCCTGCAAGTTCCTATCGGAGATACCGTAGTGAGTGCATTAAACCGGATTGAGATGGTAACAGTAGCTTGCGCCGAACCGGGCGCGGTGGCGCACGCGTATCAGCGCTATTTGCATTACCAACAGGTCGGGGCAGGGCAGGTTTCCACGCAACTAGCGCAGTTGTGGGAGCGAGACGCGTTGGCCGGCGCGCCATACCTGCTGCTGGCGCCGGCCAACGCTGCACAGCATTTCGTGCGTTTGGTGCGGGTTGACGCCGACCCGGAATATCGGCCTTTCAGCGTAGCCGGGTGGAGTGCGGCCGAAATACTCGTCAATGATGTGGATCGTCTGGCGCACACGCTGGCCGGTTCGCCGTTTACCCTTGTCGGCCCGCCTGCTGACCTGTCGTTTACCGATAAGATTCGCGCCTGCCAGGTGCTCGGGCCGGCGGCGGAGGCGCTCTACCTGACGCAGATCAAGGGGGATATTCCAGGTTTTGATTTGCCTCGCGCCCGCCAAACCGTGGCCCACTGTTTTGTTGCCATCCTGGCCACGCCTTCCTTAGCGGCCAGCATGGCTTATTACCGCACGCGCTTCGGCGTTGCCGAGGCCCCGGTTATTGATGCGCGCATTACCCTGATGTCCGCGGCTTTTGACCTGCCGCGCGACCACCTGCACCGGCTCTCGGCGCTGACGCTGGGCAACCCCGGCTACCTGCTGGAAATGGATGAGCTGCCGCCCGACCGCGCGCCCCGGCCGCGCCGCCACGCGCTGTTGCCGCCTGGCATTGCCATGGTAAGTTTCAACTGTAGCGGGCGTCGGCGCCATAACGCCACCGTCAGCTTGCCCGAACCTCCATACCATGGCCGGCAGGTGGGTTTCTGTACCGGTCCCTCCGGGGAACTGCTGGAGTTGATCTATGGCGACCTCTAAAAATGCCCTCCGTGGCATTTAGGGGCGCTCTTATTCCTGACGAGACGACCCGTAGCCCTGTCCCCCTCCCGCAAAATGTAGTACTCTTTCCATTTAATTCTGACCGGTTCAGCAGGTCGGGAAGCGGTTGAACGCAAGGCACGCCGCGCCATTCCCTGCGGGCTGCCCCTTGTCTTGGCAGCGCTGGTTAGCTCTGAACCGGTCAGAATTAAATGGAAAGAGTACCAGTCTTATAGCAACCTCTCAAAATACCCTGAAAACTGTAACAATGACGAACCAGGAACTGCCCCTCGCCGGGATCAAGGTAGTTGAATTTTCACACATGGTCATGGGACCCAGCGCCGGATTGTTACTGGCCGACCTGGGCGCTGATGTCATCAAGGTTGAACCGTTGACGGGTGACAACACCCGCCGTCTGCGCGGGTCGGGCGCCGGCTACTTTTCCATGTACAACCGCAACAAGCGCAGTGTTTGTATTGACCTCAAATCTGCTCGGGGCAGGGACCTGGCCAGACGTTTGCTCAGCAAGGCCGATGTCTTTATCGAAAATTTCAGGCCCGGCGCCATGGATGCAGCCGGTTTCAGTTACGATGAGCTGGCAGAGGATAATCCCGGGTTACTGTATTACTCCGCCAGGGGCTTCCTGGCCGGACCTTATGAGCACCGCACGGCGCTGGACGAGGTGGCCCAGATGATGGGTGGCCTGGCCTATATGACCGGCCCGCCGGGGCAACCGCTACGGGCCGGCGCTTCGGTTATCGATGTGGTCGGTGGCATGTTCGGCGCGATCGGGCTGCTCTCGGCCCTGGAGCTGCGCCGCCGCAGCGGGCGCGGCCAGCATATCAACAGCGCCTTGTTTGAAAGCACGGCCTTCCTGGTCGGCCAGCACATGGCGCAATATGCGGTCACCGGGACGCCGGCTCCGCCGATGCCGGTGCGGGTGTCCGCCTGGGCGGTCTATGACATCTTCACCTGCAAGGACGACCAGCAGGTGTTTGTGGCTGTGGTCAGCGATACCCAATGGCGTAAATTCTGTGCTGAGTTTGCCCTGCATGAGTTCGCCCGCGATGACACGCTGGCCGAAAATAACAGCCGCGTGCAACAGCGCGACCTGATTTTGCCGCGGGTGCGCGCATTGTTTCTTGAATTGAACTCGGCAGAACTCATGGCGCAACTCGACAGGTGCGGCCTGCCTTATGCGCCGGTATCGAGGCCGGAAGACCTGTTTGCAGACCCGCACCTGCTGGCCTCCGACGGCCTGCTGGACGTGACCACGCCGGAAGGCAAAGCCACCCGGCTGCCGGCCCTGCCTGTGCAGCTGGACGGAAAACGTCCGGGCTTGCGGCGGGACGTGCCGAAACAGGGCGAGCACACCCGCGAGGTCATGCAGGAACTGGGGCTGGTTGACGCCGCTATCGACGCCTTGATCAACGACCGGGTGTTGGCTTAAGGCCACCTCTAAAAATTAGAGGTGGCCGTGCAGCATTATGGATATGCTGCCATTTTTAAGCACGTAAGTGCTTGAAAATGAAGGAAATGAAAAATCGCACTTTTTCATTTCCGTCTCCAAAAATGCCACGGAGGGCATTTTTGGAGGTTACCTTAAAAGCGCCTCTAAACGTAGCGCCTGTTTATCCACGCCTTCGACGTTCAGCGCCCAATTTCTCAGGGAGTGTCAGTTACTGGACAAAACGGTAAATTGGTCCACGTGACAAAAACTGCTACTACTAGTAACTCCCGGGTTATTTTCAGAAGCAGCAAGACATTCGACTTTAATTTTGTGTGGACCCGATGTCAGCGTTTCATTCCGGTAGGCCTCAGCGCCGTGTTGGAATGAGGATGAATACCCATCGTCGGTCTCTACCAGGGTGTCGTCGATATAGATCTTCATCTTACGAGAGTCAGGCCCTTTCTGTGTATAAAAAATTATCCCATGCCCGTTGAAAGAGTGTTCCGCGTAAGCACCGGCTTGCTGGGTATGACTTATTGTTTTATTCAGGGCGTCAGCGCGGTTTGTAGCCTGGGTCCAGTCGCTGGTGCCGGAGTAGGTAATGGCTGTTGTGTCAGCATCATCAACCACAGTTTCAACAGGGACGGCACACAGCTGTTCCAGTATTTCCGTCTGGAAATAGTCCAGACCAAACTGTGAGCCGCTGCGTTTCACCAGCCTGATCGTGTGGGGTCCGGCGCTTAGCGATGTGTCTTCAAAGATCTGCATCCGGTGTTCTTCAGGGTTGGCATTGGTGGAAACGGTCCCCCTTGAAGTGTTGTCGATAAAGACCTCAACATCCCCTCCGGATGAGTTTTTATTAGCGAAAGCTCGTATGGTCGGCCCCTGGAAGGCAAATTCCACCGAAGCGCCGTTCGCGGCGGTGTCCGAGCGGGTGAAGTTGAAGGAATCGGGCTCGTATTTGTGCTTCCAGGTACCTTTGTACGTTAACCGGTTCAATTCGCTGTTGTCTGCGATATGCGGACGCAGGTTGTTGCCTATCATTTTGGTAACGTTCTGCATTTGGGTAATGCTGTCCGGGCTCATAAACTCCACGCTGGCCCGCACGTCCGCCGACAGGATCGAGTTAAGTAAAACCGGAGCGCCCATGCCGTTGGCATAGCTGATAAAGGCAACAAGCTGCCCATCCGGGAACAAGTTCAACCGCCCCTCCCACTTATTAGTCCCCGCAAACTTCCAACCCCCAGCTTTATTGGAATAAAACCAAGCTTTCTGCAGTTGAATGGCGGCCCCGGCTGCGTTCCCCAACATGGTCGGCTTCACGCCCGGCGTCGGCTTTACGCCCGGCCGGTTGTCATAGATAGTTGGTTCAGGGATGAACAATTCGCCAAAAT
>JAPORZ010000220.1 GCA_026709915.1 Gammaproteobacteria bacterium | reverse complement strand
CTCGTCGCTCTCAATAGGAGGTTAACACCAGAATAAGTAACCTCCCATGGTGCGCCGATCTTACGAGAGGCGTGGGAGGTATTGTTGAGTGATACTATACGCCATATTCCCACAGGCGCAACATAAATGTCACAGTTTTTCCGGTCCTTGGCAGGTAAAACCTTATGTCATCTCAAAAAAAAACGATCAAGAATTTAACCTTTCGGTCACAACTTAAGGCCCCAAGACGATATAAGCGTGCCGGAAAAAGTGTTTATTTATGCACGGCCCGTAAAATGTTTATACAGGCTACAGAGGAAGAGAGGGTAAGGCAGGAATTTATCATTTTTTTGCGTGATAAAGTGGGTGTGCCGGAGAAAATGTTGTATGCCGAAAAGGCAATGTCACATTACAAAAGGGGAGCCAGAGGGCGCGCTGACATTGTTGGACATGCAACGACAGAAAAACCTCTTTTTGTTGTTGAATGCAAGAAACCCGAAACGCCACTGACACAAGACGTTTTCGAGCAAGCAAAGGCTTATGCGGATTGCTCTGGAAGTGGGATAGTTCTAATTACTAACGGCATCGATACTGAAGTGGAAATTCAGGAAAATGGGGAGTGGCTCAGAGCAAAAGGAATCTTGACTTACAAGGAGATGATGAAGATAAAAGACTATGATTACAAGAAACCCGGTAGAAGACCATGGAAACGCCCCGCATACAAGAATATATCCAAAGCCATCGAAGCCGGGAGATTCAATTTTGGCTCCAACCAAAAAGGCCATCGTGACTATGGTTGCTTTGGCGTTGACAGTCCCGTAGAAAATCGGCCTTTTTTCGCCAATCTGGTTGGCTTGCTATTGGATGAAACCGAATCTCCAAAGTTGCCAATAAGGAAAAACAATATCACTGTAAGAGAAGATTTAAAGTTACGCTATTCCAGTTTCGGAAACGCCGCTGGTGGGGGGTATACGAGCCATTATCGTGGTTTTGTCGTTAATGATAAGAACGACGATGATCAGATTGTAAGTTTGTCGATTACAGGAACAATGTCGCGCAAGGGCCACCCAAAACTTGGAAACCGGAGAGGGAATACACAGTTGAATCTTGCAATTGACGATTTTGAAAAACGACCCCATCATTCTTTACAACTGGATATGGATAGATTTGTCAAACGAAGCGCGCAAAAAGCATTGATTTGGCATAATGGACGCATGACAGCTGGAAATAAAGGTAGCGTACCGCGAGACCTTGTTCTCGAATATATTAGTGTAAACTCACCTCATCTGCTGCGCGGGAATACCGTGTTGCTTGGGGAGTTACCCATTGATCGTAACATTGGCTGGCAGGATGCCAGACGTTTTTTGATCAACTGTATTGAATATGCTCTACTTCGAGATGAATATAGAGGAGTTTATAGGGGAAAAGCCTGAATGTGGGAAAAAATTAGAGGCAGCCTCAACCTTCATCAGGCGCCCGCTTCCTGCCGGAATGAGTTAATCACCTGATACAATTCGGCACGCGTCAGGTTTTCGGAAGATTTAAGCCCGATGCCTCTTGCGCAGTATATGAAATTATTGGCTTATCTGCAATCCGGGTTAGTAGCGGTAGGGGTCTGCCCGTAATGCCAAAATATTGAGCAATTATTACTTTGACCCGATACTGCGTTAAGATAAGCATCCTTTTGTAGCGTGGATGTTTGTCTTGCCAAATTCCAATCACACAATTAAACGCATACTGGTCGCGAATCGGGGGGAGATTGCGGTGCGGGTGGTGCGCGCGGCGCAGGAGCTGGGTATTGCCACGGTGGGTATCTTCTCTGAGGAGGACCGGCTGGCCTTGCACCGGTTCAAGCCGGACCAGTCTTACCAGATTGGCATGGACGTGGGGCCGGTTGAGGCGTACCTGGGCGGGGGCGATATATTGCGCGTGGCCGTTGAATCCGAGTGTGACGCGTTGCATCCGGGTTACGGATTTTTGTCCGAGAATGCCGATTTTGCCGAGCAGTGTGAACGCCAGGGCATCAATTTTATCGGCCCCCGGGCGGCGGTGCTGCGCGGGCTGGGCAACAAGGTGCAGGCACGGGAACTGGCTGCCGGGGCTGGTATTGCCGTGATGCCGGCGTCGGGCCCGTTGCCGCAGGATGCACGGGAAACAGAGCGCATTGCCAAGACTATCGGTTTCCCGCTGATGCTCAAGGCCAGTTGGGGCGGCGGTGGGCGCGGCATGCGGGTGGTCAGGGATGGTAACGGTATGCACGATGTGGTCACGCGCGCACGCCAGGAGGCGCAGACTGCATTCGGCAATGACGAGGTGTTTTTTGAAAAACTGGTTGAGGACGCGCTGCACATCGAGGTGCAGATACTGGGCGATCGTCACGGTAACATCGTGCATTTGTATGAGCGTGACTGTTCATTGCAACGCCGCCACCAGAAGGTGATCGAGCGCGCGCCGGCCATTCATCTGGCGCCGGATAAACGTGAGGAGATTTGTCAGGCGGCGGTCAAACTGGCGCGCAAGGCCGGCGTGGACAATGCGGCAACGGTTGAGTTCCTCTACGACAAGGCAGCAGAGACTTTCTATTTCATTGAGGTCAACCCCAGGGTGCAGGTCGAGCACACGGTGACCGAAGAGATCACGGGTATTGATATCGTCAAGGCGCAAATCAGGATCGCGCAGGGAGAAAAAATCGGCCAGGCCGGCTCGATCATCCCGCCGCAGTCTGCTATTCGGGTTATCGGCACGGCGCTGCAGTGCCGGGTGACCGCCGAGGACCCGAACAATAATTTCATTCCGGATTACGGCAACATCATCGCCTACCGCAGCCCCGCCGGCCCCGGCATTCGTCTGGATGGTGGCGCGGCCTACTCCGGCGCCTGGATTTCCCGCGCCTACGACAGCCTGCTGGTAAAAGTCACTGCCCGTGGCTGCGACGCTGAGGAGAGCAGCCGCCGGATGCGGCGCGCCCTGCTGGAATTTCGCGTGCGTGGTGTCGCCACCAACCTGCCGTTTTTATTGCAGCTTTTAGACCACCCCGGCTTCCAGGTCGGCGCTTACAATACCCGTTTTATCGACGAGACGCCGGAGTTGTTTGAGTTCGGCCGCCGGCAAGGCCAGATTGAGCGGCTGCTACGCTTTATTGCCGACGTGATCGTGAACGGCAACAAGGATGTGCAGAACCGGCCAACCCCGGTTTCGTTGCGCGAACCCACAGTACCGGCAGGCGTCGGCAAGCCTCCCGCCAACGGACCAAAAGCAGTGTTCGATGAAGCCGGGGCGACCGGTCTGGTGGACTGGATCAAGGCGCAGCAACGGCCGCTGGTGACGGACACCACGTTTCGCGACGCGCACCAGTCGTTACTGGCAACCCGGCTCAGGAGCAAGGACTTGGTGGCGATAGCGCCGTATTACGCGCACAATATGTCCGGGCTGTTTTCCGTGGAGTCCTGGGGTGGCGCCACCTTTGACGTGGCGCTCAGGTTCCTGCATGAAGACCCATGGCAGCGGTTATGCGACTTGTGCGCGACCATGCCCAACATCATGCAACAGATGCTGTTGCGCGCGTCGAATGCAGTGGGCTACACGAGTTATCCGGACAATGTGGTCAGGTATTTTGTCGAGCAGGCAGCGGCCGCCGGCATTGATGTATTCCGGATCTTCGACAGCCTGAACTGGCCGGACAACATGCAGGTCGCTGTGGATGCAGTGGGGGCAACCGGCAAAGTCATTGAGACGGCGATCTGCTACACGGGCGATATACTGGATCCGAATAAGAAGAAATACACACTGGATTACTACCTGGACCTGGCCGCTAAATACCAGGATATGGGCGCGCATATCCTGGGTATAAAGGACATGGCAGGTCTGCTCAAGCCGGGCGCGGCGCGGTTGCTGATCACCGCCTTGAAACAGGAGATTGATCTACCCATCCATCTGCATACCCACGATACCAGCGG
>JAPORZ010000124.1 GCA_026709915.1 Gammaproteobacteria bacterium | reverse complement strand
AGAGGTGCCCTTTAGGGCGTTCTTTTAACGTAACTCGCTATTCCGGGAGACAAAACGGTAATGACTGTATCTGTAAACCCCAAAGTCGGGGTGATATTCAAATCCTACGAACCGTTGGCGTCCATGCAGGCGTACGCGTACCAGACTGAACAATCCAAGCTGATGGGTGGGTTCTGGATTGCCGAGGCCTACCACTGGTTCCGTCAGTACGGGCTGGAGGCGCGCGGTTGCTTTACGACACTGGCCGCAGTGAGCATGGCGACTGCCAAAATACCCATTGGGCTTGGCATCACCTCACCTTACATGCGTCATCCCACCATACAGGCATCCGAAGCCGCGGGCATAGACGAGCTGTCCGGTGGGCGTTTCATCATGGGTATCGGCGTGGGCAAGGTAGGCATTGAGTACCTGGAATACGACATCGAGAAACTGCGGCCGGTGGGCATCCATCGCGAGTCCATGGCGATCATGCGCAAGGTGTTTGCCGGAGAAGCCTACCAGTACCAGGGGAAATATTTCGAGTCATCCATGCCGGCGTTTGACCGCGCCGCCGCCGGTCTGCGTACTGAAATACCTATCTACGTGGGTGCTACCGGGCCGTTCATGCAAAAGCTCAGCGGCAGTGACAGCGACGGCATGTTGCTGGCGGGTTTGACGTCGCCGGCCTTCGTCAGATATGCCCGCGCCAACATGGCGGCCGGCGCCGCAAAGGCCGGCCGCGTCCTGCCGCCGGACTTTCCGGTGGGCGGCGTAATCCTGTGCGCCTGCTCCCGGGACGGCGACAAGGCGCGCGCCGCCACCCGCCCCTACACGGGCACCTATGTGGTCAACAAGATCAGGAATATCAAGAATGATGTGATCCTGTCCGGTTCAGGCCTGCCGGATTCCGCCTGGGAGCCGTTTCGTCAGGCCATCGCGGACGGCACTCAGGATAACGTCACCCGGTACGTGACCGACGAGATGATGCGCAAGTTCACCGTGATCTCCGGCACGCCGGAAGATTGTCTTGAGATCACCCAGGAACTGGTGGATGCAGGGTTAAACCTGCCGTTGCTGGAGGTGGTCGGCGCCAGCGAGGCCGATAATCTGGAGACCATCCGCCTCATGGGCGAGGAGGTAGTGCCCAGGCTGAGGCTGGCGGCATGACGACTGAAAATTGAGTATGGACGGAAAAAAACCATGAAATTAGCGACATTTGACATCAACAGCAGTGGCAAACGCACCATAGGTGTATGCCATAACGGCGCCTATGTGGACCTGGTCGCCCGGTCCGGCGGTACGTTGCCGGCGGACATGATTAAGTTTCTCAAGGGCGGACAGGCTGCCATGGATCAGGCCCGCAACCTGCTGGCCGGGGTCGAAGGCGGCGCCGGGCAGCACGTTTACGCGGAAGATGAAATAACTCTGCAGTCGCCGGTGCCGTTGCCCGGCAAGATCGTGCATACCTCCTGTAATTTCGGCTCTCATCTGCAGGAGCTGACCACCTGGAAAGACCCGGTGTGGGAGGCCCATAACTGGAGTGATTTCCACTTCGAGCACCCCACCGGCTTTTTAGAAGCGCCCTCATCTGTAGTGCCCAGCGGCGCGCAGGTTGAAATACCAGTCTTCACCCGGCAACTGGACTACGAGATCGAGATCGCTATTATTATCGGCAAGGAGGCTTACCGGGTCGGGGCCGAGCAAGCCTTTGATTACGTGGCAGGTTATACTATCTTCAACGACTTGTCCGCGCGCGACATACAGGCGCGAGAGCATTCCAACAAGGTGATTCTGATGGGTAAGAGTTTCAAAGGCTCCTGCCCGCTGGGACCGTGGCTGGTCACTCTCGACGAACTGGACGACCCCCACGATCTGGATATGAAACTGCGCGTCAACGGTATCGTGCGTCAGGATTCCAATACCGGGCAAATGCACTACAAGACCGCAGAACTGGTGTCCTGGTGGTCACACATGGGCCTGTACCCCGGCGACGTCATCACCAGCGGCTCGCCACCGGGTGTGGCAGCCGGCATGGCTGAACCCAAGTGGTTGCAACCGGGCGACACGGTGGCTGCGACCATCGCCAGACTGGGTACACTGACTACCCGCATTATCTGACCTGTAAAGAAGGTATGAACAATGAATACTGAAGTGAACAAGGAACTGCTGAACAAGGCCATAGACAAAGCTATCGACCATATAGATCGTCAGCGTCTGGTAAAACTGGTCATGGATCTGGTGGACATCCCCAGTCCTACCGGTGAAGAGGAAGGTGTTGCCCGCGCCTTGCACGAGATTTTAGGCACGGCAGGTTTTGATGCCACTCTGCAACCCATCGGTGATGACCGCTACAATGCCATCGGGCGCCTGCAAGGCGAGGGCGGCGGCAAATCCCTGATGTTCAACGGCCACCTGGATACCTCGTTTGGCCCGGAACAGGCTCATCGCGGCATCGGCTACCAGTGCAAGGCGACACTGGTCGATAACGAATGGATCTACGGCATGGGCTCGTTCAACATGAAGAGCGCCATGGGCACGTATATCGTTGCTACCGAGGCGATCCGCAAGGCCGGCATCAAATTGGCTGGTGATGTGGTCATCGCCGGCGTGGCCGGTGAAATTGAAAAAGCGCCGGTGAATGATTTCGAGGGCCGGCAGTACCAGGGTTACGGCGTTGGCACCAAATTTGCCATCACCCATGGCGCAGTAGCTGACTTCTGCATCCTGGGCGAACCCACCAACATGATGCTGATCCCGCGCCACTGCGGCACCACCTGGCTCAAGATCACCGTGCCGGGCCGCTTGATCCATACCGCTTGGTCCAAGACGGAGACCAACGCCATCAACAAGGCGCGCAAGGTGTTAGACACCATCCACGACTGGATCCCCGGCTACTGCGAGCGCAACCGGGTGGGCGATTTCCAGCCCCGGGTCAACGTCTCCGCCATCGAAGGCGGCTGGCCCTGGCGCGGCGCCAGAACCCCGGATAACTGCTGTATCTACATGGATGTCAGGACCATTCCGGGCGTAATGCCGGTTCAGGCCTATAACGAAGTGCGCGCAGTCATTGCGGATGTTGTCAATGCCAACGAAGAACTGGCCGGCGCCAAGGTGGAGATCTTCCTGTCCGCGCCCGGCACCTCCATCCCCGACGACCACGAACTGGTGCAGACCGTCATCCGCGCGCACACCGACCAGTTGGGCCAGCCCCCGCAAATGGGCATGGAAACCTGGTACAGCGATGCCGCACACATGAATCGCTACGGCATACCCACAGTAAATTACGGCTCCGCCGGCCGCATCCGCACCACCGGCGGCGGCGGTTTCTCCACCGCCCAGGGCGAGGCAGTCCACATCGGCGACATGCTGGACATTATCAGAGTGTATATCCAGTCTATCCTGACGGTCTGCGGCATTGCAAAGTGAGTTGATTTATATGGATGTACAGGATGGATGCGGTTGACTTGGGAAGGAGATTTTCGGGTCTGTCAAAATCTCGAGCAGGGTTCACCTGCACTCATGACGGTAATGACGTTGAAAAATCTCTGGAATGACAGCTAAAAAATGGCGAATAACGAACTTAAATCTCTGCTGCAAATATTCCACCAGAAAATTTTCCGTATCCCCGATTTTCAGAGGGGATATTCATGGCAAAAAAACCAGCTTGATGACTTTTGGCAGGATTTGGTAAATCTTGGAAAGGATAAAATCCATTACACCGGTCTTCTGACAGTTGAGCCTGTTATACGGGAAGATGCTGAGAGAAGTGATAAATGGCAGGACGAATTTGGCTATTGAAAAAAGGATTCTCTGCCTATTATGTCGTTGATGGGCAACAAAGACTGACTACCGTGATTATTTTCCTCAGTGAATTACTCAAACGTTTCGGCAATAACGAGGGAATCAACTATGACGATAAGGGCTCTTGGGCAAAAACTTTCTTATACCAAGACCGAGACGGGTACAAGGCGTACATCTTTGGATATGAGA
>JAPORZ010000010.1 GCA_026709915.1 Gammaproteobacteria bacterium | reverse complement strand
TGCCCTCCGTGGCATTTGTAGAGACGGAAACGGAAAAGTATGATTTTCCGTTTCCTGCATTTTCAAGCACTTACGTGCTTAAAAATGGCAGCATATCCTTATGCTGCACGGCCACCTCTAATTTTTAGAGGTGGCCTGGTCAAGACCACATGAACATGGCGCTCAGCGCGCGTGCCGGCACTGCCCTGGCGCTGATGCCACTGGCGCTGGGTATTACCTTGTACGGTGGCCGGGAACTGTTTGCCGGCTTATGCGCGCTGGTGGCGCTGGCCGGCGCCTGGGAATGGGCAGGTCTGACGGCGCCGCGCCACCAGCGCCAGCAAGTACTGGCCCGGAAGTTATTAGCCCGAAGACTATCAGCACTGGGCTTGGGGATATTGCTGCTGACGCTCTGTTACCACAATCTTGACGGTATTATGACGCAGGTTGTCATGGGTCTGGCGCTGCTCTGGTGGGCGCTGGCGTTGCTGCTCATCCTGCGCTGCCGGGACGGCAGGGATTTCAGCCCCGCCCCCCTGTTGCAGGCAATTATCGGCGTGCTGGTGCTGGCGCCGGCCTGGACCGCCCTGGTGGCGCTGCACGCAAGTCCTGAATTGTCCGGCCCGGTTCTGGTAAGCTGTTTGTTTATTATGATCTGGGCGGCAGACAGCGGCGCCTATTACGTTGGCCGCAGATGGGGCAAGCGCAAACTGGTCGCGCACATCAGCCCCGGCAAGACCGTAGAGGGTTTGCTGGCTGCGTTGCTCAGCGGCTTGCTGGCCGCGTTGCTGTGCGCACTGTTGCTGCTGCAACTGAGCCTGGTGGAACTGGCGCTGTTCATGCCGGTCTGTTTGCTGGCGATTGCCATGTCGGTGGTCGGCGACCTTACCGAGAGCCTGATGAAGCGTAGCGGTGGCGTGAAGGACAGCGGCGGCTGGTTGCCGGGCCACGGCGGCGCGCTGGATCGCATAGACAGCCTGACCGCGGCGGCGCCGGTATTTTTCAGCGGCGTATTGCTACTGGAGCAACCACTATGATTGGCGTTACTATCCTGGGTTCAACCGGCAGTATCGGCGTCAGCACGCTGGACGTTATGTCCCGCCACCGGGACTTGTTTGCGCCGGTTGCGCTCACCGCCAATAACAATGTGCAGGGGTTGCTGGCGCAATGTCTTGAGTGGCGCCCGCAGTACGCGGTAATGGCGGACCCGGACGCCGCCCGGCAACTGCGGGACGGCCTGCGCCACAAGGCGCCGGGGATACGGGTGCTGGCAGGGAGCGACGGCTTGCAGGAAGTCGCGGCCTGCGCCGAAACAGACTATGTCATGGCCGCCATTGTCGGCGCTGCGGGTCTGTTGCCGACCCTGGCCGCGGCGCAGAGCGGCAAGCGGGTCATGCTGGCCAACAAGGAAGCGCTGGTGATGTCCGGCCAACTGTTCATGGACGCGGTGCGGGAAAACAATGCCTGCCTGTTGCCTGTTGACAGTGAGCACAATGCTATCTTCCAGTGTATGCCAGTGCGGCAACGGGAGGAAAGCCTGCCACAGGTCGGCGTAACCCGGATATTGCTGACTGCATCGGGCGGCCCGTTCCGGACGACGCCGCTGTCGGCGTTGCGAGAGGTGACGGCGGACCAGGCCTGCGCCCATCCCAACTGGGATATGGGCCGGAAAATATCAGTGGATTCTGCCACCATGATGAATAAGGGACTGGAGGTCATTGAGGCGTGCTGGCTGTTCGCGACCGATACGGATAACATTGAAGTCGTCATCCATCCCGAAAGCATTATTCATTCGCTGGTTGAATATGCCGACGGCTCGGTGCTGGCGCAACTGGGCAACCCGGATATGCGCACGCCCATCGCCTACGCTCTGGCCTGGCCGCGGCGGCTTGACGCAGGCGTAAAACGCTTGAACCTGTTTGAGGTGTCGCAACTGAACTTTGCACAACCGGACCCTGAGCGGTTCCCGTGCCTGGGCCTGGCGCGCCGGGCCTTTGCCGCCGGCGGCACCGGCACCACCCTGCTCAATGCCGCCAATGAGGTGGCAGTGGCCGAGTTTCTCAAGGGACGCATCAGATACACGGACATTGCTCCCGTGGTGGAACAAACCCTGAGCGAGGTTGCGGTCGAGCCGGCTGATACCTTGGAACAGATACTGCACGCAGACCAACAGGCGCGCGCCTGTGCAGGGGGGCACTGCCGGGTATTCTCAGCAAAATTCGGGGGGGGGCACCGTAACCACTAATGGCAACCTCTAAAAATGCCCTCCGTGGCATTTTTAGAGAAGGAAATGAAAAAATGTGATTTTTCATTTCCTTCATTTTCAAACACTTACGTGCTTAAAAATGGCAGCATGTCCCTATGCTGCACGGCCACCTCTAATTTTTAGAGGTGGCCTAATGATTAACATCAAGCACACTGTTGCGGCGTTAGGTCATAGGAGTTATCGTTTATGATTGGCATATTGCAAATGCTGCTGGCGTTCATCGTGGCGCTGGGAGTCCTGATCACGTTCCATGAGTTCGGCCACTTCTGGGTGGCTCGACGTTGTAACGTCAAGGTCCTGCAATTTGCGGTGGGCTTCGGGCGGCCGTTGTGGCGGCGCAAGTTCGGCGCTGACGACACCGAATTTGTCATCGGCATGGTGCCGTTGGGCGGCTACGTGAGAATGCTGGATGAACGCGAGGCGCCGGTGTCGGCAGCCGAGCAGGGCCGGGCCTTTAACAACAAATCGCTGGGGCAACGATTCGCCATTGTTGCCGCCGGCCCCATTTTCAATTTCATCTTTGCCATCCTGGCGTACTGGCTGGTCTTCATAATTGGCATTACCGGGCTCAAGCCGGTGCTGGGTTCGGTGCAGGACGGCAAGCCGGTGGCGCAGTCCGGTTTGCAGGCGGGCGATGAGATTATTGCCATCGACGGGCAGGCGACGCCGACCTGGAATACCGCCTTGGAATATCTGGTGGCCGGCGTGGTCGAAGGCGATACTGCGGCGCTACGGGTACGCGACGGGCGCGGCGCCGAGCGGGCGCTGACGCTGGACCTGGGCGCCATTTCTATCGACGCAATGGCCGCGGGCAACCTGCTGGACTTGCTGGGTTTCGAGCCGGCGCGCCCGCGTGCGCCGGCGACGCTGGGGCAGGTCAGCTACCAGGGCGCGGCCTGGCGGGGCGGTCTGCGTGAGGCTGATGAAATCGTGGCCGTTGACGGCGTGCCCGTGCAGGGTTGGCAGCACTGGGTTGAGCTGATCAGGGCGGCGCCTGATACGCCTATGACTGTCACCATAGCCAGAGACGGCGCCACCATAGACATGGTAGTCACGCCCGAGGCAAAGACCAGTGAGCAGGGCGAACGCATCGGCTTTATCGGGGTCGGTCTCGACCCTGCGGCCGGTATGGATGACTCCCTGTTGGCACGCGAAGCCTATCCCTGGCATCAGGCGGCATGGAAAGGAGTAGTTAAAACCATTGATATGTCTGTTATGACCCTGCAGATATTAGGGCGCATGATTACCGGTCAGGCCTCCCTGAAGAACCTCAGCGGCCCGGTCAGCATTGCCCAGTACGCAGGACAGACCGCGCAACTGGGTATAGTTGCGTTCCTGGGTTTCCTGGCGCTGGTCAGCATCAGCCTGGGGATTTTGAATCTGCTGCCGATTCCCATGCTCGACGGCGGTCACCTGTGTTACTATCTGGTGGAGTTTGTCAAGGGCAGCCCGGTGTCGGACACGGTGCAACTGCTGGCCCAGCGCGTGGGGCTGGCGCTGTTGTTCAGCCTGATGGCGCTGGCGATTTACAATGATGTCCTGAGACTGGTCGGTTAGGAAAATAGCGCGTAGCTTTGCTTATTTATGGCGAGAGACAGGCAAAATCCTGCGTGGCTTGCTGCCCTGTTGGCGGCATCGCTGCTCATCCTGACCAGCCTGCCTGCCCAAGTCCTGGCGCAGCAGGTGCTCGTCAGCAACCTCGGCCAAGCCGACTTCGCCACCGCCAGCC
>JAPORZ010000013.1:17926-29314 GCA_026709915.1 Gammaproteobacteria bacterium | reverse complement strand
AGTTTGAGCTAAACGGGACAGGCAGTTCAAGTCGGTGACACCCATAAAAAGAGTATTTTATAATGAATTACAGTAAGTTAACTCTAATCTTCATCGGATATCCCGGACACTAGTGAAGTTACATAGCAAAATGCCACGGAGGGAATTTTTAGAGGTTACCATAAGGGCACTGCTAACTTTCAGAGGCGCCTTTTCAATACATCCTGTATATCCTGTGCATCCTTGTTAACTTACCTGATTGCATTGAGCAGCACCATCACTTCGCCCTTGCCGCCGTTTGCCAGGTCGCCGGTGTACAGGCGCACCTCCGGGCCGAAGTTGCGAAACAAGTGGTAACGGCTGCCCATGCGGGATAGCTGTTTGAAGAACAGGCGCAGGTATTCCATCTTCAGCGCGCCGCAGCTTGCCAGTGTAGCGCCAAGTTTGTGCGGCCGCTTGCCCAGGATAATGGTGCCGCGTTTCATCCCGTAACCGGGTAGTTTACCCGCCTTGCCCAGGATCAGGATGGTGCCGGCTACCATGCCGGCGCCACTGAAATCACCGGCGTTGCCGCCGATCATAATCATACCGCGTCGCATTCTCTCGCCGACACGCGCGCCGGCGTTGCCCCATACCGTGATCAAACCGTCACGCATCCCGTACAGGCCGGTGTGGGCGCCGGCGCCGATATGATCACCGGCATCACCTTCCACCTCAATGCGGCCCCAGTGCATGTCGAAGCCGAGCCGGTCACCGCAATCGCCGTTGACGTGGATAACGCCGCCCCTCATGCCATGCCCCAGGTAGCTGCCGCCATGGGCTTTAACATGAATGGCCCCGCGGCTCATCCCCGCCCCGATCCGGGTCACCAGTTCCGTAGTGCGGCGCAGCTCGACCCGCTCCGGGTCATCCCCACTGATGGAAAACAATTCTTCCACCCGCGCCGGCCGGGAACCGTAAGTCAGTTCAATGTTGCTGACGTCCTCTACATCGAACAATCGATCCGGAGTCAACGAGGATAAGTCCAGCGACCAACGCGGCCTGTGTTTCAAAGTAAAAATCACGCCAATATTTCCCGCAAATGGAAATGGTGCGGACCCAGTTTCCCGCCATAGTTCCCGGCACCGATGCGGTAGATGCCCTTCTCCGGCCCGTGCGCGCACGCCGCCTCAATACCGGCGCGCGTGGCTGTGCGAATGGCGTCTTCGTTGAGGCCGTCGATGACGATCTCCAGTACGGAACCGATCTCCTCGCTCAGCATACTGGCCACCCGACCTTTCAGGGTAGGGCAGAACGCCTCGTTGGTCGAGGCCGGTAAAAATGAATATTTCGACCCCACCTTGGAACCGGAACCGACGATGCCGCCGGGGAAGGTGGTGACCACATCCGCCACCGCCTGGATCGCTTGCACCGCTTTTTCACAGGCGCTGAGGCCATGGCGCGAGGTCTTGGCCATGACCAGGAAGTTGCCGCCGCCGATTGCGGGTACTACGCCGGTGCTCTCTTCGCACAGGAATTCGCCATGCATGACCGGGATACGCCAGTAGCGAATGCCATCCAGTAGCTTCGAGATCTGGTAGCCGTCACCGAAATAGCGCAGGCTTTTCCCCAACGGCAACATGGTGTCGCTGTGGGCGCCGGCAAAACAGGCGCTGGTGGCGGTGGTCATCACCGATTGCCCTACCCGTCGGATAAGCTGGTCGGCGAGTTGCGATTTGGACATGGCGAACATGAGGATGGCCACCCCGGGCCTGCCATCCGGCGTCTGCTCCGGCTGCAACTCCCCCTCAATACCCGCTTCGCAACCACAGGCGATTACGGAAGAAGCGAACCCGGTCAACGCGTTGGCCGCAATATAAGCATACTTCATGTTTATTGCGGTAATAATCAAGCGCGTGGCCTTCATGGGAAAGGCCTCGGCAAAGGTATCGTCGATGGTTACACCGTTGATTTTCATCTGCAATCATGCACCAGCAGTGAATGTTGATTATACCCTTCCAACTCTTCCCGGCTGATTTTGAAATTCTCCAGATTCATGCTCATGTACCTGTCAAAGTAACGTTTCAGGGAGCGCTCTATGCCGGGGTCACAGTCCGGTTCCACCACATGGGTGGAAGTGGTCGGTATGGCGCAGACCCGGCCGTTCCGCACGCACATCTCACCGCGTTTGAACACGTATTGCGGGTGGGCAAACATGGTTTCTATATCGTCATCGGGCTGGTACACGGTGATATCCGCAGTGGCGCCGTTCCCCAGATGACCCAGGTCTTGCAGCCCCAGGCTGCGCGCCGGCGCGGCGCGGGTGATGACGGCGATCTCGTACAGGGAATATTCACGCTCAATGGAGCCCAGGGTGCTGGCGCCGGCTGCGGCCGGGTTGATCGTGCCCAGCACATCGTTGCGGAAACTCCGGTCCATGAGGAGCTTGATCAGGTGCGGGTAGGAGGTGAACGGCGCGCCGTTGGGGTGGTCGGTGGTCAGGAACACGCGCCAGGGATCATCCGTCAGCAGGAAAATCTCCAGACCGATGCACCACTGTAAGGCATTCACAAAATTCTTGTCGCGGTAGCGAAACGGCACCACGCCGCAACCGGCCTCGCATTCGATGTCCATACAGGTCCATTTGTGCGGGTGGGCGTGGATGTGGCCCTTGTATTGCAACATAGTATCGGCAGACGCAGTGACCGTCTGGCCGAACATGATCTGGCCGACATCTATGGACAGGTTCTTGTGCCGGTTCACCGCCTCGGCGATGGGCGCGGCGGCAGAAGAGAATTTGCGGTCGCCCTCCTGGCCGTAACTGTGAAATTGCACATGCGTTACGTGCATGGGCCGGCCCTCGGCGGCGGCAATGGTATCAAGCGTGGTCTGGAAATTGCCCGGCACGCCCAGGTTGCAGGCGTGCACATGCAGGGGATGCGGCACCCCGAGCGTATCCAGCGCCTCAAGCAGGGGCGACAGAACGTCGCGCGGTGTCAGGCCGTAATACTTGTTGCGTTCATCCAGGTCCAGCTTGCGTTGGTTGAACTTGAACGCGCTGATGCCGCCGGGGTTAACCACCTTCACGCCCAGGGCCCGGGTCGCCCGGATCATCCAGGCTACGTAATCGTTGATTAGTTGCTGATCCTTTTTCTGTTGCAGCAAGCGCAACAGGAAATCATCATTGCCCAGCAACACGTAGGCGCCGGTGTCCAGCATGGGTGTATCTGCCATCTCCAGGTGCGACTGGCGCGCGTTCACCGGCATCATGGCCGGTTCAAAACAAGCGGTATAACCCATTTCCGCATAGCGATAGCCGGTAATGAAGCTACTGGGGGCAATGGCGCCCGAACCTGAACGGAGCAGGTCGTCCGCCCCAGTCACGTGTGCGTTATGGTCCTCCGCCATTAACAATCTGGCAATGCTGACCTTGCCGCCACCGATATGGGTATGGATATCAATGCCGCCCGGCATAACGATCCGCCCGCTCAGGTCAATGACCTGTTGCACCTTGTCAACTGCGGACGCGGCTACCAGCTGGCCGTCTTTGATGTATAAATCCATGATCCTGCCGTCCACCCCGTTGGCCGGGTCGTAAACCTTGCCGCCTGCAAGTTTAATCATGTGTGGAGACTCCATTTTTGCTGTTCGTCATTCCGGGCCTGACCCGGAATCCAGTGGACAAACTTTCGTTACAAGGAGTTGTTTTATCTACTGGATTCCGGCTTGTGCCGGAATGACGAACGGGGGGAGCGCAGAATAACAATTCGTTCTTCCTCATAACCGTTCAACAATTTGCTCGATGACTTCAGCTGCGCTGGGGGCGCCGCGGTCGCGCAGTTTTTGCAATGGCAAGGCGATGACCCCGTCGGTCCGGAACAGGTTGCCGCCATGATCTATCCCGGGCACGCCGGTGGGCAGGTACACATCTGCCGCGCTGGCCCCGGCCTGATGCGGGGAGAGGATGATGGTGGGCACAGCCAGCGCCGGGGGCGGCTGTCTGTTAAAACCTGAGACCCATAACAGGCAATCCGCGTCCGCCGCCTGCACGCCGTTGGCGGACGGGCGGCCGTTGGTGAAGTTGACCCCGGCCGGAAAGCCGGTCTGCCAAGTGGCTACGCTTTGCCAGGAGACGCCGCCGTTATTGCCGCCCAGCGACAAGCCGGCAAAGCGTTGCTTGACGTTCAAATCCCGCAGCAGGTCCAGGCAGGCATGAATAATCAGGTCGGCCTGGTCTTGGGGCAGGGCCGCAGGGCTCCACACCAGCGCCCCGTATTGCGCGTTGCCGACCATGTCCACAAGTTGTTTGAGCTTGTTGCGTTTTGGCGCCGGCAGTTCAGCGGCAGCCAACCATTGCGGCTGCGTCAGCGCCGCGCGCAGCAATGCCAGATGATTGGCAAGCCCGTTGCCTTGGTCGGTAAGCGTCACCAATTCATGTCCCTCACAGTCAGCCAGTTCCGTCCGACCCGGTTTGCCCAGATAGCCCAGTTTCCTGTGCTTACCGGCAAACAGCGCATGAGCAGGATTGATGCAGCGTTCGATAAAGCGCGGGTGGTTGTCGGTGACGTTGTTACCGATAAAGAGTACGGTATCGGCCCGGTTCTTCACTTCCCCCAGGGTGGTCATGATCCCCCCACGGGACTGTAGCGCCTTCAGGTTTTGCCGCGCGTAGGGTTCCTGCTCATGCCACAGCGCGGCATCGGTGCGCTCTGCCAGCCGCAGGGCGGCGCGCAGCCCATTTACATCCGTGCCCAGGCCGCCAAGCAGCGCTTTGCGGGATTTTTGCAACAGCTGTGCGGCGCGCGTGACCGCCCGCTCCAACGGTGCCACAACGCCGGCTATACGCGCTTCGGTAGCAGGCGCGGGCAGCCCAAAACCTTGTCTGGCACGTTGGCAGGCGTTAGCGGAAACAGTCAGTCCTGACCCGCTGGCGCGTACCGACAAGTCATCGCACAGCAGGCTGCAAAACGGGCAGGTGACAGTTGCCGTCATGCCGGGCTCACACTATCGAGCAACGCCAGCATCTCGCCGGTGGAAGTGTACTTCTCCCGGGGCTTGTCCATGGGTTCGCCGCGCGCAATCTCAGCGGCATCGATTACCTTCCAGTCCTCGAAACTGAGGTAACGCACCTTGCGCGCATCGAGGATTTCATAACAGGCTGCGGCGCCGCGCTTGTTTTCACCTTGGTCCAGTTTATCCAGGTCTTCCAGCAACATGCTCACCGTCTCCACACTGTCCGGCTTGTTGGTGCCAATGAGACCAGTGGGGCCGCGCTTGATCCAGCCGGATGTGTACAAGCCGGCCGCTGCTGTGCCGTTGCTGATAATCCTGCCCTTGTCGTTGGCGAATACCCCCCGGGCTTCGTCAAACGGCACCCCGGACATGGGTATGCCATGGTAGCCGATGCTGCGGAACACGATGCCGGTGTCCAGAGTAAAGGTCTCGCCACTGCCCCGTGCCTGCTGTGCGAACGCCGCGCCTGACAAGGTGTTTTTTTCAATCAGCAAGCGCTGCACCCGGTGCTCGCCGATAATCTTCCGGGGGCTCTTCAGGAAGGTAAAAATGCAGCGCTTTTTTTTCGCTGCCTGGCGCTCGGCAAAACCGCAGAACAGGTCATAAACCCGTTTGTTCCCGGTATCGCCCAGTTCGATTTCACTGGCCGGGCTCAGCGCCAGTTCCTCAGCATCAAGCACCGGGTCGCAGGCAGCCAGATCGTTGAATTCCTTTAGTTCCTTATAGCTGAACTTGGCCTGCGCCGGCCCGCGCCGGCCAATCACGTAAATATTCTTGATGTTACTTGCCGCCAGTACCTCCAGGGCATGTGCGGCGATGTCTGTGTGCTGCAACTCTGCTACGGTCTTGGCCAGTATCCGGCTCACGTCTGCGGCCACATTGCCCTGCCCGATGATCACCGCGGTCTCATGCGACAGGTCAAATTGCCGGTCGCGATAATCGGGGTGGCCGTTGTACCAGCCGACAAATTCCGTCGCGGTATAACTGCCCGGCAGGTTTTCACCGGGGATACCCAGGCGCCGATCAGTCTCGGCGCCACAGGTGAGGATCAGCGCGTGGTGTGTGGCCCGCAACTCATCAATACTCAGATCCCGACCCACCGTGACGTTGCCGATATAGTTGAACTGCTCCGTCTCGGCCAGTCTGGCATAGACCTTAATAGCCTGTTTCAGCTTGGGATGGTCCGGCGCCACGCCACTGCGTACCAGACCATAAGGCGCGGCCAGACGCTCAAACATATTGATGTCAACCGCAAGCCCGGTTTTAAGCAACGCGTCAACGGCATAAAAGCCACTGGGTCCAGCGCCGACAACGGCAACGAGCAAGGGATTTTCGGGGGTTCCTAATGGCGACATGCGACGCTATGATTTCTCTTGTTAATGGTGCAAACAAGAGGGCGATGGTAACAGAGCAATCAAAGCGCCGCAACCGTCATCAGCAACTCTGCTTTTGGCAACCCTCAGTCAGTCTTTAATGAATTAAGCCATTTTGATACGATGTGAAGGTGCATGGAAATAATCTCAACTATGTCAATAAGCACACCCGAACGTGAGCTTGGGGAGTCTCTCATCCGCAAGCTCGGGAATCTCAAATACGAATACCGCCCCGGCGAGCAGGCCGACCGGGCGAAGGAGATCTGGTTGGTTGACAAAGCGCCCGTTGTCATCGACAACTTCAAGCAGGCTGTGACTGACCTCGACAAGTTCATGCAGTCCCAGGGTCTTGCGGCCAAGCCTGACCAGGTAGCCAACCTCAAGGGCGACGCCGCGCGCGCCCGGTTCATTAACTGCTTCAAAGAGGTGCAGCGCCTCAAGACGCAACTCGACCAGTACACCGACCTGATGGCCCCGCTGGGCTTAAGCTGGCGCGAACGCCGCGACCGGGAACTCGCCCTCATGGCCGATCTGGCCCCGCTGCTGAAAAGACGGGCCGAGGGCCGGGAAGATTTCCGGGCTGATGGCGTATGAGTAGCACGGGGGGAGACCGATGAAAAACGAGTTGATTCAGGCCCTGACAGAAACTTTCGAGGGCCATGCCCAGGAGATGGAAAACGGGGTCGAGTACTGGCTCGCCAGAGACTTGCAGCACCTGCTGGGCTACACCAAGTGGGACAATTTTCTCAATGTCGTCTCCAAGGCTAAGACGGCCTGCGAAATCTCAGGTCATGATATCGCCGACCATTTTGCCGACATCAGCAAAATGGTCGAACTCGGCTCCGGCAGCCAGCGGGAAATCAGCGACCTCATGCTGACTCGCTACGCTACCAATAACCAAGCCGTACGCGACACGCTGTTGGAGCGCGGCATCCGTCCTGAAAGCCTGCCACCAGCAGAAGACGTGAAGAAGGTCGAGCGGCGACTGGCATCAGCAGAGAAAAAGGCACTGAAACACGCGCCCGGGCTGGAAGAATGACGCGAGAAGCGAGGGGGGTGGCGCTGAGGCTGCGGTTTTCGGAGTTTGCCGATGAACCGCCATGGGAGTACCTGCCCCTGAGAAAAATTGCGAAGCGGATCGCCTAGCGAAACTCTCACGGTGCTGCTATGAGAGCTCTGACAAACTCCGCTGGACATGGTGTTATCGATCAGCGGGATTACTTCGACCCCAATACCTCTAAGGAGACATGCCATGATTGATCAAACGCCCCGTTGGTATTACCGGTTTGACAATTATCGCCGCGCTTTCAGTCTGTTGCGCGAGGCCATTGAGCGGGAGGCGCCGTTGACGCAACTGGAAACAGAGGGTGTTATTCAACGTTTCGAATATACTATGGAACTCGCATGGAAAACCTTGAAAGACTACCTGGAGAGTGAAAACGTGGTGCTGGATCAAATTACGCCGCGCACCGTGATTCGTCATGCTTTCGAAGCGGGCATTATTGAGCAGGGCGAGACTTTGCAAAAGGCGCTGGATGCGCGCAATCGCATGTTGCACACCTATGACTTCGAAACTTTCCAGCGGGTAGTTGCCGCTATTCGTAGCGACTATCTGGCGGCATTCGACGAATTATACGAATTTCTGTTAATCCGGCGGTGCGGTGAATCATGAACAGTGATTTCGGTTTGACCGCGCCCCAGCGAGAGACTCTGCGAGAGATATTGAACACTCTGGATGGTCAGATTGAGAAGGTGGCTGTTTTCGGTTCGCGCGCCACGGGGCGGCAGCGGCCCAACTCTGATTTGGATCTGGTGCTTTACGGCTGTACCGACGAGGCTGTCTGCGACCGCTTACGAACCCTGTTACAGGACAGTCCTTTGCCTTTTTCCGTCGATGTGAAAAGTTACACCGCTATCAGGCATTCGCCGTTGAAAGCCCATATCGATGCTGTCGCGCTGCCCTTGTTTGAACAGACCGATCATGGCTTGGTGGCTGTTAACAGCCAGTGGATGTCAAGATGAGTGAGGCTTTACGATGACGATAAGCGCACCCGAACGTGAGCTTGAGGCGACCCTTGTTACGAAGCTATCGGACCTCAAGTACGAATATCGTTCCGATATCGGTGATCGATCAGCGCTTGAGGCAAACTTCAGGGAAAAGTTTGAAGCCCTGAATCGTGTCGCATTGACCGACAGCGAATTCCAGCGACTTCTCGATGAGGTCGTCAAACCCGATGTGTATGAAGCCGCACGTTCCCTCCGGAACCGTGAAGCGTTCATCCGCGACGACGGCACTCCGCTGAACTACACGCTTGTCAATATCAAGGACTGGTGCAAGAACCATTTTGAAGTCATCAATCAGCTCCGCATCAATACAGATAACAGCCATCACCGCTATGACGTCATATTGCTGATCAACGGCGTCCCCATCGTTCAGATCGAGCTAAAGACACTTGGAATTAGCCCGCGGCGGGCGATGGAGCAGATTGTCGACTACAAGAACGATCCCGGTAACGGATACGGCAAGACGCTCCTATGCTTCGTCCAGCTGTTCATCGTTAGCAACCGCACGGACACATGGTACTTCGCCAATAACAACGCGAGACACTTCGCTTTCGATGCGGATGAGCGATTCCTTCCGATCTACCAGTTCGCTACCGAGGACAACACCAAGATCACCCACCTCGACGATTTCGCCGATCGATTCCTCGTCAAATGCACGCTTGGCCAGATGATCAGCAAATACATGGTCCTCGTCGCGAGCGAGCAGAAACTCTTGATGATGCGCCCTTACCAAATTTATGCTGTCAAGGCTATCGTCGACTGCATCGACCAGAACTGTGGCAACGGCTACATCTGGCACACGACTGGTTCAGGTAAGACGCTTACTTCCTTCAAGGCATCGACGCTCCTCAAGACCAACGAGAGCATCCATAAATGCCTCTTCGTCGTCGACCGCAAGGACCTTGATCGTCAGACCCGCGAAGAGTTCAACCGTTTTCAAGAGAACTGCGTCGAACAAAACACCAACACCGAGGCACTCGTCCGCCGTCTCGAGTCCGACGACTACGCGGATAAGGTCATCGTAACGACCATCCAGAAGCTCGGACTCGCCCTTGACGAGAACAGCAAGCACAACAAGCAGAACATCGCTCGGGGGCGGTCAACGTTCAAGCATCGGCTCGAACAGCTTCGTGACAAGCGCATGGTTTTTATCTTCGACGAGTGTCATCGCTCGCAGTTCGGCGAGAACCACAAGGCTATCAAGCGGTTCTTTCCGAACTCCCAGCTTTTCGGCTTCACCGGCACCCCGATCTTCGAAGGCAACGCAACCGTCAAGCAAGTCGAGGGAGACATCGCTACCCTGCGAACTACCGAGGACCTGTTCCAGAAAGAACTTCACGCTTACACCATCACCCACGCGATCGAGGATCGGAATGTCCTCCGCTTTCATGTCGATTACTACAAGCTCAGTGACGCTCCCACACTAAAGCCAGGGGAGACTCTCACCAAACAGGCGGTCGTTCAGGCCATCTTTGATAAGCACGACGCTGCAACCAGTGGTCGCCGCTTCAACGCGCTGCTAGCTACCGCCTCGATCAACGACGCGATCGAGTATTACACGGTCTTTAAGCAGCTTCAGGCCCAACGCCAAGACGACCACCCCGAGTTCATTCCTCTCAAGGTTGCCGCCATTTTTTCACCACCTGCGGAGGATAACAAGGACATCCAGCAGATCCAGGAAGACCTCCCCGGCCAACCTTGATTTCAACCAGCTTGACTTTGAGTTTGTTCTCTTTGCCTCCGCCGTCATCGACTACGACTACATCATGAAGTTGATTGCCAAGTACTCCGGACAAGACCCGAAGAAGCTGACGATTAGTCGCGAGCAGCTCATCGGGCTGATTCAGTCCGATGCCAAATTCCTCGACGAACGGGAAGAGATCACCGAGTATGTCCGCTCACTCAAGGAGGGCGAGGGCCTCGGTGAGGCGGCCATCCGTGCCGGTTACGAGCAATTCAAGATCGAAAAGCAGGCTAATGAGATCGCCGACCTCACCCAGACTCACGGATTAACTCCCGAGTCCCTTTTATCTTTCGTCGATACCATCCTCCAGCGTATGATCTTTGACGGTGAGTGTCTTACCGACCTGATGGAGCCACTCGGTTTGGGCTGGCGTGAACGCAGAGAGCGGGAGCTCGACCTTATGGCTGACCTCGTCCCGCTCCTGAGTAAACGAGCTCACGGCAGAGACATCTCGGGGCTTAACGCTTACGAGCATGGGGGGGCGTGATGACGACCGACAATCCTTCACCTCTTGTGCCGAAGCTGCGGTTTCCGGAGTTTCGGGACGACCCGCCCTGGTCGGCCCCGTTGCTCTCTGACTTGTATGACTTTAAGCGCACCAACACGCTGTCAAGAGACAAACTCAACTATGAAACCGGAACAATCAGGAACATTCACTACGGCGATATTCATACCAGGTTCAAACCCCTGTTCCAAGTCCGTGAAGAGCGTGTGCCCTATATCAATCCGGATTCCTCGGTTAATGAAATTGATGATGATGCACTCTGTCAGGAAGGTGACATTGTGCTAGCCGACGCGTCAGAAGATCTGAACGATGTCGGAAAAGCAATTGAAGTTGTTTCGCTGGGCGGGGAACGCGTCGTCGCTGGTACGCATACTATTCTTGGAACCCGACGAGGTAACGTTCCTGTCGTTGGCTTCAGCGGGCAGCTATTTCAATGTGCTGCTGTTCGTGCCGGAATAAAGAAAGAAGCTCATGGATCGAAAGTCTATGGCATATCGGCGAAGCGAATTGCGGCTGTGCCGATCCCAATCCCACCGACAGTGGCGGAGCAGGCGAAGATCGCCGACTGCCTGGGCTCGTTGGACGACCTGATCGCGGCAGCGGGCCAAAAACTAGAAGCCCTACGGCAGCACAAACAAGGCCTGCTGCTGCAACTCTTTCCCCAGCCCGGCGAAACTGTGCCGAAGCTGCGGTTTCCGGAGTTTCGGGACGACCCGCCCTGGTCGGCCCCG
>JAPORZ010000013.1:0-17891 GCA_026709915.1 Gammaproteobacteria bacterium | reverse complement strand
CACGCTGTCAAGAGACAAACTCAACTATGAAACCGGAACAATCAGGAACATTCACCTATGAATGTGTTCTCAAACGCATTTACCAACGCGAGTGATCTACGTTCGGTAAACGTTGGCAGCGACGAATCACAAAACGCTGTTGTTAAAGGAGATGTATTTTTCACGGTTTCATCCGAAACACCAGAAGAGGCGGGCATGTCAAGTGTTCTGCTTGAAGAAATAGAAAATTGCTGCTTAAACTCGTTCTGCGCTCTGTTTCGTTTCAACGATGAAAAACGGTGGAATCCTATCTTTCTTGGGTACTTGCTCCGATCGACATTGGCAAGAGCACATTTGTCTCGTGGCGCACAAGGCGCAACGCGCTATAATATTTCTAAAGAAACATTCCGCAGCCTGCCTCTTCAGCTTCCATTATTTTTTGAGCAGCAAAAGATCGCCGACTGCCTCGGCTCGCTGGACGACCTGATTGTAGCGGCGGGGCAAAAACTAGAAGCCCTGCGGCAACACAAGCAAGGCCTGCAACAGCAGCTCTTTCCCAGTCTCAAGGAGGTTGACGCATGAACTATCCCTACAGCACTCACCAGATTCACGAAATTCTCAAGGCAGAGAAGTGCCTGCCCGAGAGCGATTCCGGCGACTTGAAGAAAATCGGTAAACGTAACCTTTACGCAACACGCCCGGAATTGATTAACGGACCATTTGTAGATATGCGTTATATCGCCAAGGCACCTGTGCTGCCGGACGTCACGACTTACGAAGCCAGCTTCCTGCTTGCCAATCAGCGGGTTCGTGGCGTAGGCTATCATCCGGTAGGCCGCCAGAGCTTCCGTTTCAAGCAACGCATCCCGAAGGGCTGGCACCACAACGTTTGTGATCCGAACCTTCCGACCAATGATCCCAAACAAAACATCCACCAACCTCTGCTGGAATTTACGACAACCGACTTCAGGGACTTCATAAGCAAAACGACCAAACTCTGGAAGATCGATTTTGGTCGCACACAGGAAGGAGAACTATTTTCATGAAAGGCGTTACAGATTTGCAGGTTGAATTACGCGAGCTTCTGAACGGCTTCTGGAATGAAGCCCTGGAGATTGAGCCGCTTCCAAAGGGGGTGGCGTTTACCATGCCCATGTCCTACCCGGATGGTTGGCAGGTCACAATGGAGTTGTGCTGCAAGACTCCCGTTCAATACTACTTGAGCGATCGCGGCAAGACGCTGTCCTGGCTGCTGGGGCAGGGGCAAAGTGTCGGTATCGATGCGGTAAAAGATCATCTCAGCCGGCTCTATGCCGAGCACGCCATTGAGGAGGTTGATGGCGTACTCTACCGATGGTTGCAGGCGCCGCTCGACCCGATCGACCTGCAGGTGTTTGCCGAAGGGCTGGTGGCGGTTTCCCGACTGGACATTCTGAACGAGCACCGGATGGCCGAAGAAAACGTGGCTGAGAAAACAGTCAACCGCGTTTTTGAGGACGCGCAGCTGACACCGAAGTGCCATCATAAGCTCAATATCACGTATGATCGTGGCGTGTTCGTGGATTACTTCGTTAACTTAGCAAAGCCAGTGGCAATCGAGCTGATCCGTAATAAGAACGATCTGCCCGGGACAATGGAAAAATGGGGCTACCGCTGGCGCGAACTGAGGAAATCATACGCAGGCCTGACTCCGGTGATGCTCTATGACCGTAACACGCAAATCATCGATTCCTACAGCGCCCGAATCGGCCGGAATGATTGCGATTTGTTTTGTGGGTATGACGAAACTGACAGAATCCACCAGGTTTTGGGGAGCGCGCGGTAGTCGGCGCAAACGCAAAACTCATGGCATTGAGAGACGAACACGGAGCAGCCCGACTTTCGCCCCCTGAGTTTCCAGGCTCTTAATTCGAATGACAGAACAGCATCAGAAGCATAAGCAACTCGGCGACACGCTCTGGCAGATCGCCGACCAACTCCGCGGGGCGATGAACGCGGACGATTTTCGCGATTACATGCTCGCGTTTCTGTTCCTTCGTTACTTATCAGACAATTACGAGCGGGCCGCGAAAAAGGAACTTGGGCGCGACTACCCCGACCCGAACGCCATCGGCAACGGCGGGCGCTCCCCTCTGTCTGTCTGGTACGAGCAGAACCCCGATGATGAAGCGGTCTTCGAGCGGCAGATGCGGCTCAAGGCGCATTATGTCATCCGCCCGAAGTATCTTTGGGCCAGCATCGCTCACATGGCTCGCACCCAGGATGACAAGCTGATCGATACGCTGCAGGCAGGTTTCAAATACATTGAGAACGAGTCATTCCAGAGCACTTTTTCGGGCCTGTTCTCGGAGATCAATCTCGGCTCCGACAAACTTGGAAAAACCTACGCCGACCGCAACGCGAAGCTCTGCACAATCATCACCAAAATCGCAGAGGGTCTTGCAGAATTCTCCACAGATAGCGACGCCCTCGGCGATGCCTATGAGTACCTGATCGGCCAGTTCGCTGCCGGATCGGGTAAGAAGGCCGGTGAGTTCTACACGCCGCAACAGATTTCGGACATCCTTTCTGCGATTGTCGCATTGGACAGCCAGGAACCGAAGACCGGCAATCGGCGGCACCTCGCCAGCGTGATGGACTTTGCTTGTGGTTCGGGTTCGTTGCTACTCAATGTGCGCAAGCGCATGGGGACGCACGGCATCGGCAGGATCTGCGGGCAGGAGAAAAACATCACTACCTACAACCTTGCACGAATGAACATGCTGCTACACGGGGTGAAGGATTCAGAGTTCGATATTTATCACGGCGACACGCTGACCAACGACTGGGACATGCTGCGCGAGACGAACCCGGCCAAAAAGCCCCATTTCGACGCCGTGGTTGCCAACCCACCATTCAGCTACCGCTGGGACCCGAACGAGGCGTTGGGCGAGGACGCGCGCTTCAAGAACTACGGGCTGGCCCCGAAGTCCGCGGCAGACTTCGCGTTCTTACTGCACGGATTTCACTACCTCAAGGATGACGGTGTGATGGCCATCATCCTGCCGCACGGCGTGTTGTTCCGCGGCGGCGCAGAGGCGAAGATTCGTCGTAAACTCCTTGATGACGGGCACCTGGACACCGTCATCGGCCTGCCCGCGAACCTGTTCTACTCGACCGGCATTCCGGTCTGCATCCTGGTTCTGAAAAAGTGCAAGAAGCCCGATGATGTCCTGTTCATCAACGCGTCTGAGCATTTTAATAAGGGCAAGCGGCAGAACTCCCTGTCCGCTGAGCACATTGAAAAGATTATCGACACCTACCAACAGCGTCCCGATAACGTAGAGCGTTACGCAAGGCGCGTACAGATGGATGAGATTGAGGCCAACGACTTCAACCTGAACATCTCGCGCTATGTCAGCACAGCTGAGCCGGAGGTCGAGATCGATCTGTCAGCCACACACAAGGAGTTGGTCGAAATCGAGAAACAGATTCAGGAGTCAACGACGAAGCATAACGCGTTTCTCAAGGAACTTGGACTTCCACCATTGCCGACCGCAGATCATCGCTAGTACCTCAGCCTTCGCTAACAAGTGGGCGTCAAAAGGGAGCCTCTAAAAACCCAAGGCTGCCTTCCTCTCTTCTGCGCCGGGTAGCGGGTCCATGGTGTCGGTGATGACCGGCAGCACTTTGGCGCGTGCGGCGTTGATTGCTATCCACTCGTGCTTGTCTTCGGGCAAGTCGTCTTCTTCGTAGATAGCTTCGACCGGGCATTCCGGCAGGCAGGCGCTGCAATCTATGCATACCTCCGGGTCGATGTATAGCATCTGATCGTCATAGTGGAAGCATTCCACCGGGCAGACGGCGACGCAGTCGGTAAAGCGGCAGTCTTTGCAGTTGTCGGTTACGATGGTTGTCATGGTGATCTCCGGTATTAGCTGATATTCGGTGCGGTCAGACGCTTGCGTGGGACTATTATACCCCAACCACAGGCGCGTATAATAATATCTCCCCCCGGTTCAACTCAACACTACATCTGCGCCTGAAACAGTTAAAATGCCATCGTGCTTTCCAATAAAACACAACACGACAGCGATGCTGGCCTGATAAGGGTCACTGCCCCGGCGCGCCTGCATCTGGGTTTCCTGGGGCTGGACGGCGCCGATCAGGGGCGCTTCGGCAGTATCGGCGTAGGTATCACGGGATTTTCCACGACGCTAGTGGCCAGCCGTAGCGCGCACGTAGTTGTCCAAGGCGATGATACAGGGCATGTCGCCGGCGTCACTCAAGCTCTGTTGGACCATTACCGCATTGACACCGGGCTTAAGGTGCGGGTGGAACACAGCATTCCCCGCCACCAGGGTTTGGGTTCCGGCACCCAGCTGGCGCTGGCGCTGGGGACCGCCATCAGCGCCTTGTATGGCCTCAACGCCAGTGTCGAAGACCTCGCCATTGCAACCGGTCGCGGCCGGCGCTCCGGGGTCGGTCTGGGCGTGTTCCGGCACGGTGGTTTTATCGTGGACAGCGGCAGGTCGCCGGGGCAGGCGTTGCCGACCACGGTACTTCGTCATGATTTTCCGGCGCCGTGGCGCCTGGTGCTGGTTCTGGACCCCCAGGCCCGAGGTCTCAGCGGCGCTACGGAACGCAATGCCTTCAAAACATTACCGGAGTTGCCGACGGAAGTCGGCGCGGCGCTCTGTCAGCAGGTATTGATGCAACTGCTGCCGGCGCTCTTAGAACAGGATTGCGACCGTTTTGGCGCAGCCGTCACCAACATGCAGGCACATCTTGGCGCCTGTTTCAGCGCCGCGCAGGGAGGGGTGTATGCCAGCGACAAGGTGCGGCAAGCGTTGGAGTTCCTGGCGCAGCGCTACGCTACCGGCATTGGCCAGACTTCCTGGGGGCCTACCGGCTTTGCCATCTTCCCGGATCACGACCGCGCCCGGCAGGCCGTGGAGGCGCTGGCCCGGGAGGGTGTCGAAGTGAAACTTGTCAGCGTCGGCGCGCAGAACAACGGCGCCAGCAAGGCGCCACTAACAGGCACCTCTAAACACAGACGCTTCTAAAAAATTGAATTTTTCTGTCTGGCGCTATATAATGGCAGACCTTACCCGGTGTTGGTGCAGCCTTGCCGGCTACAGGGTGCCTCTAAAAATGCTGCGGAAGGCATTTTTAGAGGTTACCTGCAGTAACCACTTTCCACAACAAACTAACCGAGGTGTATGCGGATAATGAGCGTTATGTCAGCCCAAACGAATGATATAAACAATACGAAAGGCACGAATGACCTAATCAATGCTGGCAACAGCCCCAGCGTCAACAGCCTGAGCGCGCCGAAGGTCAACCACCTGGTCAGTTTTGCCCATGGTCTGGGGTTGAATACCAAGCGCACGGAGAACGGCAGTCTGCTGATCGATGCCGGTATCGACAGCTACGGCAGCATTGAGGCCGGTCGGCAGATTGCGGAAATTTGCCTGGGCGGTCTGGCCACGGCCAGATTACGTGCGGCGCGGGACTACCAGAACTGGCCCTGGCATGTGGATGTGCACACCAGCCACCCGGTTATCGCGTGCCTGGCCAGCCAGTATGCCGGTTGGAGCCTGTCCCACGGGCAAGGCAAGAGCACCTTCAATGCGCTGGGTTCCGGCCCGGCCCGGGCCTTGGGCAGCAGGGAGCCGTTATTGGCTGAGATCGGTTATCGCGACGAGGCCGATGCCACTTGCATCGTGCTGGAAGTGGACCGCATTCCGCCGGTTGAGATTGCCGACAAAATTGCCGAGCGCTGCCGGGTCATGCCGGAAAACCTGACCCTGATCCTCACGCCTACCTCCAGCCTGGCCGGCGCCGTACAGGTCGTCGCCCGGGTGTTCGAATCGGCGCTGCATAAGGCCCACACACTCAATTTCCCCCTTGATGAAATTGTGGATGGCATGGGCACCGTGCCCTTGTGTCCGCCCTCGCCGGATTTTCTTACTGCCATGAGCCGCACCAACGATGCCATTTTGTTTGGCGGCCATGTCCATTTGTTCACCAGTAGCGGTGATGAGGATGCCGAAGATCTGGCCCGGCGCCTGCCCAGCAATACCTCGCAAGACTACGGTCGGCCGTTTGCCGAGGTGTTCAAGGACGCCAACTTCGACTTCTACAAGCTCGACCCCATGCTGTTCAGCCCGGCCCGGGTGACCGTCAGTTCACTGCGCACCGGACACTCGTTCCAGGCCGGCGACGTCAACATGCAGGCCTTGAATACGTCGTTTACCAGCATTTTCAGCTAGCGGTACGAGTACCAGTATCAATACCAGTGCCAGGGATCACGCAGGCTGACCTCGCCGCCCTGGTATATGACTGTTTCCTCCACGATACCAATGCGTTAAAGCCCGGTAACGTGGGTCGCCACGGGGCCGGGCACGGTATGGACTGCGCCGACTTTTTGCGTAGCGCCGAGGTCGTTACCCCGATCCTGTGCGACCGCAGACGCGGGCTTGGCGAGCGTATCCTGGCCAGCGTTGCAGCCACCCGCGCCGCGGTGGGGTGCAATACCAACTTAGGTATGATCCTGTTGCTTGCGCCCATTATCCGGGTATGTGAACAGCATGGTTCCACGGCGTACTTCCGCCGCCGGGTGGGCGCTGTCTTGCGCGCCCTGGGGCGCGGGGAGTCACAGACTATCTTCACCGCCATCCGTAGCGCCAATCCGGGCGGACTGGGCCGGGTCGAACGCTATGACGTAAACTCACTGCCGGATATCGACGTATGCACGGCCATGGACGCAGCTAAAGACCACGACCTGATCGCCCGGCAATACGCCAACGGCTACCGGGAAGTGGCGCATCTGGGCGTAAACTGCTTACAAAAATACCACCGCAAGTGGCGAAGTGTTGAATGGGCGGTTGTTTCCTGTTATCTTGTGTACTTGGGGAGCTTTCCGGATTCTCATATTCGTAGAAAACACGGAAGCAGCATTGCACAGGAAGTGCAGGACAGAGCAATTCCCCTGTTTCAGCAGTTTGTGGGTTACGATAATCCGGAAGACGCAAGAGCAGTATTATTAAGCTTTGACAGGGAACTCAAAGAAGCAGAGCTGAATCCGGGCGCCTGTGCAGACCTGACGGTGGCCAGCCTGTTTTTGTATCGGCTTGGTCGGGACTGTCGGTCGGTGGAGACGGTTGCAGGCTCCGGAAAGGATCGATAGACCTTACGGAGGTTTATTACATGTTTAAGATTCTTGACAAACTTTGTAGCATTTTTAAATCCGAACAAGAAGGAGGTAATGAAATGGCTGTAATCGATAGAGTACTTGTTGGTGAAGCGCTGGTGGGGGACGGTAATGAGGTTGCCCATATCGACCTGATCATGGGCCCCCGCGGCAGCGCTGCAGAAACCGCAGCTTGCAACGCGCTGACCAACAACAAAGACGGTTTTACGTCGCTGCTGGCAGTCGTCTCGCCCAATCTGGCGTGCAAACCGACCACGGTGATGTTCAACAAGGTCACCATCAAGGGCGCCAAGCAGGCGGTGCAGATGTTCGGCCCGGCTCAGCGCGCGGTGTCCATGGCAGTCATGGACTGCGTGGAAGACGGCACCATCCCTGCCGATGAAGCGGACGATGTCTATATCTGTGTCGGCGTCTTCATCCACTGGCTGGCCGAGGACGACGCCAAAATCCAGGACTACAACTACGAGGCCACCAAGATGTCCATCAAGCGTGCGGTTGCGCGCGAACCCAAGGCGTCTGAGGTGCTGAGTAAGCGCAGTGATGCGGATCACCCGTTTCAGGCCCACTCGTAAGCGCGTCGTCAGCGTCACCAAAAACCCCGGCCGCCGCCGGGGTTTTTGGTGGTCAAGAACGACACCCCAGCGCATTTATCTGTTGCGCGCCAAGCGTCCCGTCATGCACAGCTGAGGCAACCAGCGCGCCGTCGATACCGTGGGCGGCAAGTTGGCGTAAATCTTCCACATTGCGCACGCCGCCGGCTGCGTAGAGGCGCTTGCCCGGGAGTTGCACGCGCAAGACGCGCAGCCACTCCAGGTCCGGCCCGCGGCGGCTGCCGACATGGTCGAGCGACATGACGATCACGCATTGTGGCAGCCGCTGCGGCTGTTGCGGCAGGCTGGCATCGCCGATAAGTTTCCCCCGTGCATAATCCAGCGACAGGATGCAGTGCGAATTGCGCGTATAATGCTCCAGTTGCTCAATGGATATACCCGTTTCCGTGCCCAGCACGGGTCGGACGCGACCGGCGTGGTCGTGAGCAATAAATGGCTGCAAACCGGAATCCAGCCACAGGTTGAGGTCGGGCCAGGTCGCCAGCATTGGCGCGATGAGGTGATGGTTGTTGCCGGCGCCGGCAATGGCGTTAAGATCGGCGAGGTAGAAAGTCTTGAACGGGAACACGGACAGGTAGGCCCGGACCACAGCCATCAGTTCCGGCGCCCGGCATAACGGCGTGGAAAGCGGTTGGTACAGGTGTCTTTGCCCCTGCCGCGCGGCGACCACCTGGCCGTCCTGCAGGTCGATGACGGGAATGATATGCATGTAGAAAATTATACAGGTTGGGACATCGGCGGCGCACATTTGAAAGTTGCGCGCCTCGACCGCGCCGGCGCGTTATGTGCCGTGCAGCAGTTTGCCACCCCTTTGTGGCAGGGGCCGGAGACGCTGGCAGCGCCGGTTGCACAGACGCTCGAGGCCCTGCCTGACGGACACTGCGTGCACGCCGTGACGATGACGGGCGAGCTGGCCGACTGCTTTTCTGAACGTCGGGAGGGTGTGTTGCGCCTGACGGACTACCTGTGCGGGCGTCTCGACCGGCGGCATTCCTGCTACGTCTATGCCGGCAACAAGGGCCTGGTGACGGCAACAGACGTTCCAGCCTGCCATGCTGATATTGCTTCTGCCAACTGGCATTGCAGCGCGACGTATGCGGCGCAACGCCTGGGTTCCGGCGTGTTGGTGGACATTGGCACCACCACTACCGATATCATTCCCTTCCACCAGCGTCAGGTTTGCGCGCAAGGTTACGCCGACCAGACGCGACTGCACACGGGCGAACTGGTGTATACGGGCCTGACCCGTACCCCGGTCATGGCGGTGGCCGCGCGCGTGCCCTACAGCGGCGCCTGGCAGGGTGTGGCAGCAGAGTATTTTGCCAATATGGCAGACGTGTACCGCATTACCGGCGATCTGGATGAGCGCTTCGACATATTGCCGGCGGCTGACGGTGGCGCCAAAACCCGCTACCATAGCTGCAAGCGCTTAGCGCGCATGTTGGGTACGGATTATGTCAAGGGAACAACGGCTGCGCCTTGGCTGGAACTGGCGCGTTATCTTGCCGGGCAACAGTATGAAACGCTGGCACGGGCGTTCACCGGCGTTATGAACCAGGCGCCACAACCGGTTCACAAGCGTATCGTCGCGGCCGGCGCCGGCCGCTTTATTATCGAGAAACTTGCGCGCGAGCACGGTTACGAGTTGCTTCATTTTGAGGATTTGCTGCCGCGGGTTGATGCCAAACAAGGGGCTGAACGGGAGGCTGAACAGAGGGATGTGAATAACTGTGCAACGGCAGTGGCGGTGGCTGCATTGGCTCTGGCTATGGCGGCTTAAATGACGCCTTGCATAGCAAATCAGCCTGAAGGGTACGGGTGCAATGCGTCTGGTTGAACTCGAGTACACCCGCGATTCGGCGGCGCTGTTCAGCCCTATTGCCGCGGAACCCTGGAGCATCTTCCTGGACAGCGGTTACCCGCGCATAGACAGCGGTCGCTACGACATCATGAGCGCCCGCCCCAGCGGTATGTTGCTCACTTACGGTGAGCAAACCCGCATTATACGCGGCAATGCCGTGCGCCACTCAAATGAAGACCCGTTCACGTTGCTCAGGCAGGAGTTGGGGGAACGCCGCGTCAACCTGTCCGGGTTCCCTTTTGCCGGCGGTGCGCTGGGGTATTTTGCTTATGATTTGGGGCGCCGGCTGGAATGCCTGCCCACCCGCTGTCGGGATGACATCAACATGCCGGACCTGGCCGTAGGCCTGTATGACTGGGCCTTGATCGTGGACCACCACCGGCGCCGCACCTGGTTGATCGCAGCGGAGGGCGCGGCGCTCAGCGCAGCCGAATGGGAAGAATTACAGAGCTTGTTCAGCCGCGCTGACCCGCAGCCAACGCGCGACTACGCGGTGCAATCCGGCCTCATCAAACATACCGGCAAGGAGCAGTATCAGGCCGCGTTTACGCGGCTGCAACGCTACATCCGTGACGGAGATTGTTACCAGGTCAATCTGGCTCAGCGCTTCAGTATTGAAGTGACGGGCGATTCATGGAGTTTGTACCAGCGCCTCAGACAATTGAACCCGGCGCCATACTCCTGTTTTTTCCGCCTCGACGACGGCTGCATCCTGAGTTCTTCACCGGAGCGCTTTATCTGCGTGTCCGGCGACCTGGTGGAAACCAAGCCCATCAAGGGCACCATTCGCCGCTCGGTCTATGCCTATGAAGACAAGGCCCTGGCCGCACAACTGCTGGAAAGCGAGAAAGACCGGGCAGAAAACCTGATGATCGTCGATTTGCTCAGGCATGACATCGGCAAGAATTGTGAGACCGGCAGCGTCAGGGTCCCACAGCTGTTTGCGCTGGAAAGCTTTGCCAGCGTGCACCACCTAGTCAGCACCGTCACCGGTCGTCTGGCACGCGGTCGGCACGCGCTGGACCTGTTACGCGGCGCGTTCCCGGGCGGCTCTATCACCGGCGCGCCGAAACTGCGCGCCATGGAGATCATCGAAGAACTGGAGATCTGGCGCCGCAGTGTTTATTGCGGGGCCATCGGCTACATCGGTTTCGACGGCAGCATGGACACCAACATCGCCATCCGCACCCTGGTGCACAAGGACGACCGGGTCTGGTTCTGGGCCGGCGGCGGCATCGTGGCAGATTCCACCCCGGAGAGCGAATACCGCGAGTGCTTTGAGAAAGCCGCGGCCATTATGCGCCTGTTTGATTGAATGTGGGTCATCAAGATAGGGGGCAGCCTGGAGGCGGCTGCGGCGTTGCCGGCGTTGCTGGCGTTACTGGCTGATTACGCACCGTCAGGGTTGGTCATCGTGCCCGGCGGCGGGCGTTTTGCCGAGCGCATACGGCAACAGCAACGGGAAACGGGCCTGGATGACGTGACAGCCCATCGGCGCGCGCTACTGGCTATGGAACAATATGGTGCGTTATTGTGTGAGCTGGAGCCGCGCTTGTATCCCGTTGCCAGACTCGACGAAATGACTGATAAGGCCGGAGTCCCGGTCTGGTTCCCTGGCCGGATGCTGGCGGCGCGCACCGACATTCCGGCAAGCTGGCAGGTTACCGCCGACAGTCTGGCGCTGTGGTTGGCCGGGGAGCTGAACGCTGACGCCTTGATCCTGGTCAAGTCTGTGGCTAACAACACCCATGATGTGCGCGAACTGGCCGCATCGACGTACCTGGATGCTTATTTCCCGCAGATGATGGCAAGGGCAGGGGTAAAGACCATTGCCTGTGTCAGTATCGACCACCCGAAGGCCTTGCAATCGGCTTTGAACTGTGGTAAAATTCCCACCGCTTTGAGAGTTTATTAAGGGCGCCTCTAAAAATGCCCTCCGTGGCACATAAGCAGAGACGGAAACGGAAAAATGCCCGGAAAAGTGAGATATTCCGTTTCCTTCATTTTCAATCACTTACGTGATTAAAAATGGCAGTATATCCATATACTGCACGGCCACCTCTAATTTTTAGAGGTGGCCTTAATCCACTTAACCGTCCTATACATGGGGAGACCACTAAATGAATTCCATCAGACGAAATCGTCTTTCACACCTGTTACAGAACCGGAGTCAAGGCTTGCGTAGGGGGAGCGTGGCGCTTGCTGCCCTGCTGTGTTTACCGTTGCTGCTCGGACCGGTGTCGAATACGTCCGCAGATACGGCCGCCCTGCCCGAAATCGTCTTCAGCCAGCCAGTGGTTTTTACCGATGAAGGCGCCACCGTCACGCTGAAGGTACTCAAGAAGGGCGCCGGCGCCGCCTCAGTCAGGTATGAATCCCGGTACCTTGATGGTGGTGAGGCATGGCCTCGGGCCCGACCAAGCGTTGACTACACGCACGTTTCAGGCACGCTGGAATTTGCCGACGGGGACACCGAAAAGACCTTCACCGTGAATATCATCGACGATGATTCCTGGGATCCGGATGAAAAGCAGGAAGTTATTGATATATTCCTGGAAGTGGACCCCACTGAAGCAGTGCGCGGCGTTCCCGGCCTGACCGTCATTGTCATTAATCCCTGATTAGCATATCTCCTAACTTTACACACGAGGATAACGAAATGAATTTTATTGGCCAATCCGGTCTTTTAGATATCAGGCCACCTCTAAAATGCCACGGAGGGCATTTTTAGAGGTTATCATCAGACGTAACCGCAATAAAAACCTGCACGGTAGCATGTGGAGCGCCACTACCGGCGCCCTGCTGTGCTTGTCGTTGCTGTTCGGGCCGGCGTCGAATACATCCGCATGGGATCCGACCGCCATGACGAGTTCATCACCCTTGGCTGAGATCTACTTTGAGAAGTCAACGATGTCTGCCACTGAAAATAGCACCAAGACGCTGAAGGTAAACAAAAATGGCGGTGGCTTCGTCTCAGTCAGGTATAAATCCTACGGCGCTGAGGGTAGCCACACGCCCGTTTCAGGCACACTTTACTTTGACCCGGAGGACTCCCAAAAGACCTTCACCGTGGATATCCTCGAGGCACAATATCAAGATTGGGATGATCAAAAAGAAGAAGAGCAGCTAGTCGCTATAGAGCTGGAAGTGAACCCTAATGAAGCAATGCTCGTCGGGTCCCCGGATCAAGCAGCATTTGCCGAGGCCGGTGTGGCCACTATCGTCATTGAGCCCACTTCTGAAAATTAGAGGTAGTTCATAATAGTTTTTAACGCCGGATTTTTTGTGTCAGGCAAGGCAGGCAACGAGAGCGGGAGGGAATGTACACTCGTACATGACCGACCGAACGAGGCGGCCTAACGCCGCCTGACGCAAAAAAGACAAGTTAAAATTAAAGGGCCTGGCGCCTGAAGGAGGTTGGAGGCGCCAGGCAAAATAGCCGAGCTCCTGCTGGGCTTCCCGCTGAAAATCGTCTAATCGTTAATCCCAGTTCAAGGTGCCGCCGGTCTGGTATTCGGTGACGCGCGTTTCAAAAAAGTTCTTTTCCTTTTTCAAGTCCATCAGTTCGCTCATCCATGGGAACGGGTTGCTGGCGCCGGGATATTGCTCGGCCAGACCGATCTGGGCGCAACGCCGGTTGGCGATGAACTTAAGGTATTCTTCAAACATGTTGGCATTAAGGCCCAGCACGCCTCTGGGCATGGTGTCGCAGGCGTACTTTACTTCCAGTTCCACGGCCTCGCGCAACATAGTTACGATCTCCTGTTGAAACGCCGCGGTCCACAAATGGGGGTTTTCGATCTTGATCTGGTTGATGACGTCGATGCCGAAGTTCATGTGCATGGACTCATCGCGCAGGATGTACTGGAACTGCTCGGCGCAGCCCGTCATCTTGTTACGCCGGCCCATGGACAGCACCTGCACAAACCCCACGTAGAAAAAGATGCCCTCGAACACGATGTAAAAGGCGATCAGGTCGCGTAACAGGCGCTGGTCGGTCTCTGGCGTGCCGGTATGGAACGTCGGGTCGCCCAGGCTGCGGGTGAAGCGCATGGCCCAGGCCGCCTTGTCATGGATGGAGGGAATCTCGCGGTACATATTGAACACTTCGGCCTCATCCAGCCCCAGCGACTCGACGCAATACTGGTAGGCATGGGTGTGCAAGGCCTCTTCAAACGCCTGACGCAGCAGGTATTGACGACATTCCGGATTGGTGATGTGCCGATAGACCGCCAGCACCAGATTGTTGGCCACCAGGGAATCGGCGGAGGCGAAGAACCCTAAGTTGCGCTTGATGACGGTGCGCTCGTCTTCGCTCAGCCCGTCCGGGTTTTTCCACAGCGCGATGTCTGCGGTCATGTTGATTTCCTGCGGCATCCAGTGGTTGGCGCAGGCGTCCAGGTATTTCTGCCAGGCCCACTTATATTTGAACGGCACCAGTTGATTGAGGTCGGCCCGGCAGTTGATCATCTGCTTATCATCGACATTGATGCGCCCGGCGCCGAACTCAACCTCCTCCAGGCCGTTGACGCCGCCCTGGGTGGCGCCTTGTGTAGCGTCCTGGACGGACGCCTCCTGGTCGCGCGCCGCTAACGACGCGGCCTCAGCTGTCGCGTCCAGGTCGGCCAGAGTGTGCTCCACAACCGCCGGCGGCGGCGCGGGTTGTTCCTGCTTCGCCTGTTTCAGCCCGGCGATTGGATCATCCCAGTCAGTCAGCATAAGTGTAGTCCCCCTCGTGGAATACAAGCATTATTCCGCTCGTTATGCCGGCACAAGCCGGAATAATGAGCAATTCTCATTGAGGCTTACTGGCAGGCCTCGCAGTTCGGATCGTCCAGGCTGCATGTTGCGGCCTCCGCGTCCGCCGCAGCGTTCCGCTCAACTGCGGCAAGTTTATTTTCCCGGCCGCCTTCCAGCGTGCTCTTCTCGACATGGGTGGCGCCCAGGCTGCGCAGGTAGTACGTGGTCTTCAGGCCCCGTATCCAAGCCAGCTTGTACAGGTTGTCCATCTTTTTGCCATCCGGCTCGCGCATGTACAGGTTCAGCGACTGCGCCTGATCCAGCCACTTCTGCCGGCGGGCGCCGCATTCCACCAGCCAGCGCGGGTCAATTTCGAACGCCGATGAGTACAGCATCTTCAACTCATCCGGAATGCGGCCCACCTGTTGCACGCTGCCGTCAAAATACTTCAGGTCGCTGACCATGACATCGTCCCAGAGCCCGTGCGCCTTGAGGTCGTGCACCATGTAGGGGTTGACTACGGTGAACTCCCCGGACAGGTTGGATTTGACGAACAGGTTCTGGTAGGTCGGCTCGATGGATTGGCTGACGCCGCAAATGTTGGAAATGGTCGCGGTGGGGGCGATAGCCATACAGTTGGAATTACGCATGCCGGTTTTTTTCACGCGTTTACGCAGGGCGGCCCAGTCCAGCCGGGCGCTGCGGTCCACTTCCAGGTAGCCGTCGCGGTTGCGGTCGAGCGCGTCGATGGAATCAATCGGCAGCAGGCCCTTGCTCCATAGCGACCCCTTGAAGCTGGTGTAGGCGCCGCGCTCTTCAGCTAAGTCTGTAGAGGCCTTGATGGCGTGGTAACTGATCATTTCCATACTGGCGTCGGCGAATTCAACCGCCTCTTTAGAGGCATAAGGCAGGCGCAGTTTGTACAGCGCATCCTGGAACCCCATCAACCCCAGGCCCACCGGGCGATGCTTGAGATTGGAACGGCGCGCCTGCGGCACGCTGTAGTAGTTGTAGTCGATGACGTTATCGAGCATGCGCATGGCAACGCTGACGGTGTGCTCCAGCTTGGCCTGATCCAGGCCGTTTGCGTCCAGATGCTGCGCCAGATTCACAGAGCCAAGGTTGCACACCGCGATTTCGTCGTCGGAGGTGTTCAGGGTAATCTCGGTGCACAGGTTGGACGAATGCACCACACCGATATGCTGCTGCGGCGAGCGCAGGTTGCAGGGGTCCTTGAAAGTGAGCCACGGGTGGCCGGTCTCGTACAGCATGGAGAGCATCTTGCGCCACAAGTCCTGCGCCTTGATGGTCTTGTGCAGCTTGAGCTCGCCGCTGGCCGCCAACTGCTCGTATTCCTCATAGCGCCGGGTAAACTCCAGCCCGTATAACTCGTGCAGGTCCGGCGTATCGTCCGGCGAGAACAGGGTCCAGTTGCCGCCTTCACAGACGCGTCGCATGAACAGGTCGGGGATCCAGTTGGCCGTATTCATGTCATGGGTGCGGCGCCGGTCATCGCCGGTGTTCTTGCGCAACTCCAGGAACTCCTCGATATCCAGGTGCCAGCTTTCCAGGTACGCGCACATGGCGCCTTTGCGCTTGCCGCCCTGGTTGACGGCCACTGCGGTATCGTTGGCGACCTTGAGAAAGGGCACGACGCCCTGGGATTTGCCGTTGGTGCCCTTGATGTGCGCGCCCATGGAGCGCACCCGGCTCCAGTCATTGCCCAGCCCGCCGGCGAACTTGGACAGCAGGGCGTCGTCACGGATGGCGCTGAAGATGCCGTCCAAGTGGTCGGGCACCGTGCTCAGGTAACACGACGACAGCTGCGGGCGACAGGTGCCGGAATTGAACAGGGTGGGGGTGGAGCTCATGAAGTCAAACGATGACAGCAGCTCGTAGAACTCGATGGCCCGGCTTTCCCGGTCCAGCTCGTTAATGGCCAGCCCCATGGCCACCCGCATGAAAAACGCCTGTGGCAGTTCGATGCGCACCTGTTCATCGGTGTGGATAAAGTAGCGGTCGTACAGGGTTTGCAAGCCCAGATAGGTGAACAGGTGGTCGCGTTCGGGCTTGAGCGCCTGGCCTAAGCGCGCTAAGTCGTATTTCACCAGTTCGTGGTCGAGCAGCTCCAAGCCGGCGCCGGTTTCAATGTACTTGCGGAAATACTGCGGGTAATGCTCTGCCATCTGCGCCTGGGTGGCCTCCGTGTCCTGTCGGTTGACATGGCTCAGCGCTTCCCGGCGCAGCCCGTCCAGCAACAGGCGGGCGGCGGCATAGCTGTAGTTCGGCTCCTTTTCGATCATGGCCCGGGCGCTCATCACCAGCGCGTGGTTGACATCGGCCTCGTTGACGCCGTCAAACAGGTTGCGCAACGCGTCGTTGATGATGAGGCTGCCGTCAACCTGCTCCAGCGCGTTGCAGGCTTCGTCCGTGATGGCGTGCAGACGCGCCACATCCAGTTGTTTCAGGGCGCCGTCGGCGGTGGTTACATTGATGTCAACGCTGGCGTCGGTTGGCCCGGCGGTCGCGGCCTGTTCTTTTTCCAGACGCGCCCGCGCCCGTTCTTCGCGGTAGATGACGTAGGCGCGCGCGACCTTCTGTTCGGCGGCGCGCATTAACGCCAGCTCGACCTGGTCCTGGATGTCTTCTATATGTACGGTGCCGCCGCTGGGCAAGCGGCGCGTGACGCCCCGGGCCACTTGTTCGGTAAGTTGCGCTACTGTTTCGTGCACGCGTTTGGACGCCGCGGCAGTGCCACCTTCCACCTCCAGGAACGCCTTGGTGATGGCGACGCTGATTTTGGAGGCGTCAAAGGCCGTGACCTTGCCGTTGCGACGAATAACCTTGTAGTTGCCGGGTTGGTAAGCGCTGAGCTGGCCGGGATATTCCGGGTCGGTATAGTCCGGGCTGGGGTATTCCTGTACGGTATGTTCTCGTCCCGCAGCGTTTGGCGCCGTATATTCCGGGGCTGTATATTCGGGCGCCGTATATTCCGGGGCCGGGTGGCCGCCGTTCTGCCGGGCAAGCTCGTTGCCGCGGCGAACGTTATCGGCTGCTACGTCAACAACGGACTCCGCCAGGGCGGTTTTCTCGCTTTGCATTCGCCTTATCCACACACAGGTAGTTTGTTGTTAAAATTGTCGTTCACGGGCCTTGCCAAGGGTCTGTGAACATGATGAAGCTTGTTACGTAACAGACAGTATTACACTACTATATCCTGTGGTCAAGTGGTATTTGTACTACAATAACTTGTGGATGATGTTGTGATAAGGTTTTGGATTTCCTGTTCACAAGTTGCGAAAAAAGCTGTGCATAAGTTTGTGTGAAGGAATAAAATGCAACATTTTCAAGGGTATGGTGACCCCTAAAAATGCCCTCCGTGGCATTTTTAGAGACGGAAACGGAAAAGTATGATTTTCCGTTTCCTTCATTTTCAAGCACTGACGTGCTTAAAAATGGCAGCATATCCTTATGCTGCACGGCCACCTCTAATTTTTAGAGGTGG
>JAPORZ010000036.1 GCA_026709915.1 Gammaproteobacteria bacterium | reverse complement strand
GGCGGTATTTTCGGTGCATTGCCACAATGACCTGGGTCTGGCCGTCGCCAATTCCCTGGCCGCGGTGATGCACGGCGCGCGGCAAGTGGAATGCACCGTCAACGGCTTAGGTGAGCGCGCCGGCAACGCGTCGCTGGAGGAGATCGTGATGGCAGTGCGCACGCGCGCCGATTATTTTCCATGCGCCACGGGTCTCGATACTACCGAGATCGTCAACTGCTCCAAGCTGGTGTCGAACGTGACCGGCTTCCAGGTGCAGCCGAACAAGGCCGTGGTAGGCGCCAATGCTTTTGCGCATGAGGCCGGCATCCACCAGGACGGCGTGCTCAAGAGCAGAGAAACCTACGAGATCATGCGCGCCCAGGATGTGGGCTGGTCTACCAACCGTCTGGTGCTGGGCAAGCATTCCGGTCGCAATGCCTTCCGCACCCGCTTGCAGGAACTCGGGTTTGAGTTCCCCAGTGAGGAAGAACTGAATAATGCCTTTGTCAGGTTCAAGGAACTGGCGGACAAGAAACATGAGATTTATGACGAAGACTTGCAGGCCATCGTTACCGACAACATGCAGTCCGGCGCGGAAAAGATCAAACTGGTTTCACTCAAGGTGATAACGGAAACGGGTGAGACGCCCTCGGCTGAGCTGACGCTGGCGATAGACGGCGAGGAAATACCGGGCAAGTCTCCGGGAGACGGTCCTGTGGATGCGGTGTTCAAAGCCATAGAGAGCCTGGTGTCCAGTGGTTGTGAACTGCAACTGTTCTCCGTAAACAATATTACCGGCGGCACCGACTCGCAGGGAGAGGTAACAGTGCGCGTGCTCAAGGACGGACATGTGATCAACGGACGGGGTTCGGATACGGATATCGTCGCGGCATCAGCAAAAGCGTATATCAATGCGATCAACCGGGCCCATTCCATCAGCAGCAAAATACATCCTCAGGTGTGAGGCGCTGAACATGGCAATATCAGGTTGAAAGGGCGCCGGATATGCGGCTGGCGCCCCGACAATACCGGTATCTGGAGGCTCTTGGAATCGAGGTGTACCAGACGCGCGTGCGGCAGGATGTGAAGGAGACAGGTTTAACACCCGTCTGTGGTCATGAAAATATGCAGGTGACGGGTTCCGGCTTGCCGCAGGCAGGGCCGGGCCCGGAAGTTGTCCCCGGCGCTGCCGAGGCGATTGCCACCCGGCAGGGAGACCGTGTGACACATGACTGGGAGGCGTTGCAGCGCGAGGTAGCGGGCTGTCGCCTGTGTCCGTTGCATGAAGGCAGGACCCAGACCGTATTCGGTGTAGGCGACGTCAACGCCGACCTGATGTTGATTGGCGAAGCGCCGGGCGCTGAGGAGGACCGGCGCGGCGAACCTTTTGTCGGCCGCGCCGGCAAGCTGCTGGACGCCATGTTGCAGGCGTTGGGTCTGGCCCGGCAACAGGTATTCATCGCCAACATCCTGAAATGCCGTCCGCCCAATAATCGCGATCCCAGACCCGAGGAAGTTCTGGCTTGTGAGAATTATCTGGCGCAACAGATAAATACCGTCAAGCCCAGGCTCATCCTGGCGCTGGGCCGGGTCGCTGCGCAGAACCTGCTGAAGACGGAAACCCCCATCGGGAAAATGCGCGGCAAACGCTTTCAGTACGGTGACCCCCCGGTGCCGGTCGTGGTAACATATCATCCTGCTTACCTGCTGCGTTCACCACGGGAGAAGCGGAAATCCTGGCAGGATTTGCAGTTGGCGATGACGATCTATAAAGAACAGACATGAATGCCGCACTATGAACCTGCGCCCCATGCTGGAGGCGGACTTAGGTGAGGTCCTGCAGATTGAAATTGCGGCCTATACGTTTCCCTGGGACAGAAACATTTTCAAGGGCTGTCTGCGCGATAACTACTGTTGCCGGGTGCTGGAACTCGATGGTGAGATCGCCGCGTTTGCGATCATGACCTTAGGCGCGGGCGAGGCGCACCTGTTGAATTTATGTGTAGAACCCGGGCGACAGAATGTGGGGCTGGGCGATCATTTGTTGAAGTCCATGCTGGATTATGCCGGAGAACATGAGGCAACCGTCATGTTTCTGGAGGTGAGAACGTCAAATTCCGGCGCGCGCAGCTTTTATGAACGACTCGGGTTTGTGGAAGTGGGCCTGCGCAATGGCTATTATCCCGCCAGGTTCGGGCGCGAAGACGCCATTATCATGGCCAAGGAAATGGCGTAAAGAAATGGTGCGAGGCAATGTCTGTATTGACGCCGACTGACTATCCGACCATCGACGCCAGCGTCGGCAATACCCCACTGGTAAGGCTGCAACGCCTGCCCGGTAACATGTCCAACAGCATCCTGGCTAAGCTGGAGGGCGATAATCCCGCAGGGTCGGTGAAGGACCGGCCGGCGCTGAGCATGATTCGGCGGGCGGAAGCGCGCGGGGAGATTAAGCCCGGCGATATGCTGATCGAAGCCACCAGCGGCAACACGGGCATCGCCTTAGCGATGGTGGCCGCCATGCGCGGCTACCGGATGATCCTGATCATGCCGGACAACCTGAGTGTTGAACGGCGCCGCACTATGCGCGCCTTTGGCGCAGAGCTGGTACTGGTTACCAAGGAAGAAGGTATGGAAGGCGCCCGCGACCTGGCGGACGAAATGGAGCGGGCGGGGCGGGGGAAGATACTGGACCAATTTGCCAACCCGGATAATCCGCTGGCCCATTACGAAGGCACGGGGCCGGAAATCTGGCGCGCTACGCAGGGCCGCGTGACCCATTTTGTCAGCGCCATGGGCACCACCGGCACGATTATGGGCGTCTCGAAATATCTGAAGGAGAAGAACGCACAGATACAGATCATCGGGGTGCAACCTGAGGGCAATGAAAACATCCCCGGCATCCGGCGCTGGCCCCAGGAATACCTGCCCAGGATCTTCCAGCGCGAACGGGTGGATCAAATCATTGACGTGACGCCCGCAGAAGCAGAAGACATGACCCGGCGTCTGGCGGCTGAAGAGGGTATCTTTGCCGGCATTTCCTCTGGCGGCGCGGTGTCAGCTGCGCTGCGCCTGGCCGAGGGGCTGGAAAACGCGACCATTGTCGTGATCATCTGCGACCGTGGCGACCGTTATCTCTCTGCCGATGTCTTTCCGGATTGATGACTGAATTTCGTGTAACTGCCGTGGACAGTGTTGCAGGAACCTGTGCGGACGAACGTCCTACTCTGGTTCGGCAATCCGTTTCTTGCAACCCATTCTGTAGATCCCGTGTATCCGTATGAATATTCTTGTCTTTGATATAGAAACAATCCCGGATATCGAAAGCGGACGTCGTCTGCACGGACTCGATGGTCTTTCCGACCAGGACGCAGCCGAGGCCATGTTCAAACTACGGCGTCAGGAGACGGGCAACGCGTCCGACTTTCTGCGCTTGCACCTGCATCAGGTGGTGGCGATCTCAGTGGTGCTGGCAACTCGTGATGGCGTCAGTGTCTGGTCACTGGGGACGCCGGAGTCCCCCGAAGCAGAGCTGGTGCAACGTTTTTTTGACGGCATAGAAAGGTACACGCCCACGCTGGTGTCCTGGAACGGGCGCGGCTTCGACCTGCCGGTGCTGCATTACCGCTCACTGTTGCACGGCATTCAGGCGCCCAGGTATTGGGAAACCGGCGTTGACGACCAGAGCTTTCGCTGGAATAACTACATCAACCGTTTTCACCAGCGCCATACCGATTTGATGGATGTGCTGGCCGGTTATGAACCGCGCGCGGCTGCGCCGCTGGACGCGATTGCCACCATGCTGGGATTCCCGGGCAAGATGGGCATGGCCGGCAACAAGGTATGGGAGCGCTATCTGGCCGGTGACATTAAAGCCATCCGGGATTACTGTGAGACAGACGTACTCAATACTTACCTGGTCTATCTGCGCTACCTGCTCATCAGTGGGCGACATTCAGAGCAAGGTTACCGGGATGCGTGTGAATCGCTCCGACACAGGCTGGCGGAGGAGGACAAGCCGCACCTGCGGGCGTTTCTCGAGGCGTGGAATGATGAAAATGCTTAAGGCCACCTCTAAAAATTAGAGGTGGCCGTGCAGCATAGGGATATGCTGCCATTTTTAAGCACGTAAGTGCTTGAA
>JAPORZ010000161.1 GCA_026709915.1 Gammaproteobacteria bacterium | reverse complement strand
ACAAGGTGCCACGCGTCGCCTTGTATGGCGGCATGACCCAGTCTGCCTTGCGTTGCGCCAGCTCCTCGTCGCTCAGGTCCAGGTTTATCAGGTTGGTCTTTGCATTGATAATGACATTATCCCCGTTTTTGATCAGGGCGATGGGGCCGCCTTCCTGTGCTTCCGGCACGACGTGTCCGATGATAAAGCCATGGGAGCCGCCGGAGAAACGGCCGTCGGTGATCATGGCGACACTGTCGCCCAGTCCGGCGCCCATCAGGGCCGAGGTCGGGGTCAGCATTTCCGGCATACCGGGACCGCCTTTGGGTCCCTCGTAACGGATGACTACGACATCACCTTGTTTGATTTCATCCTGCTCCAGCGCGGCCAGCATCTCCTCTTCGGAGTCGAAGACCCGGGCCGGGCCGCTGAATTGTTCCCCTTCCTTGCCGGTGATCTTGGCTACTGCGCCGCCCGGCGCCAGATTGCCCTTGAGGATGCGGATGTGGCCGCTGCTTTTGAACGGCTTGGCCAGTGGTCTGAGCACCTCCTGTCCTTCGTTCAGTCCCGGCAGGTCGGCCAGATTTTCGGCAACCGTTTTGCCCGTGACCGTCATGCAACTACCGTCGATCATGTCGTGTTCCAGCAGGTACTTCATAACGGCCGGCACGCCGCCGACCTGGTGCAGGTCTTCCATGACGTAACGCCCGCTGGGTTTGAGGTCTGCCAGGTACGGGGTGCGGTCGCTCACGGCCTGGAAGTCATCGACCGTCAGCGCCACCTCGGCGGCGCGGGCCATGGCGATCAGGTGCAGCACTGCGTTGGTGGAGCCGCCCAGCACGGTGACCATGACCATGGCATTCTCAAACGCCGCGCGCGTCATGATGGCGCGTGGCTTTAAGTCCAGCTCCAGCAGTTTTTTTATGGCTGCGCCGGCCTGCACGCATTCCTCCAGTTTTTGCGGGTCAACCGCGGGTGTCGAGGAACTGTAGGGCAAGGACATGCCTAGCGCCTCAATCGCCGAGGCCATGGTATTGGCCGTGTACATGCCGCCACAGGCGCCGGCGCCGGGGCAGGCGGCGCGCACGATGGCGCGGCGACTCTGTTCGTTGATGCGTCCCGAGATGAACTCGCCGTAGCTCTGGAATGCAGAGATGATGTCCACCTTGTCGCCGTTGCGGTAGCCCGGCTTGATGGTGCCGCCGTAGAGCATAAGGGCCGGGCGATTCAGGCGCCCCATGGCCATGATGCAGCCGGGCATGTTCTTGTCACAACCCGGGATCGAGATATTGGCGTCGTACCATTGGGCGCACATGATGGTTTCGATGGAATCTGCGATCAGGTCGCGGGATTGCAGGGAAAAGCTCATGCCCTCGGTGCCCATGGAGATGCCGTCGCTGACGCCCACAGTGTTACAGCGCATCCCGACCATGTCCTGAGCATCCACCCCTTCCTTGACCTTGGCCGCTAGCTCCAGCAGGTGCATATTACAGGGATTGCCTTCAAACCAGACACTGGCAATACCCACCTGGGGTTTGGCCATGTCCTTGTCGGTCATGCCGGTCGCGTACAGCATGGCCTGTGATGCCCCTTGCGATTTCTCCTGTGTTATCCTTGCACTGTAACGATTTAATACTTTTTTCATGATCTCATATACGCTAATCTGCGTCAGCTGCAGATAACCAAAGGTTCTACATGATAACACTACCTGCCTTCAAGGAGTCATTTGCCGCGCTCATCGGCGCGCCGACGGTGAGCAGCATCGACCCGCGCCATGATCAAAGCAACCTGCCCGTGGTGGATTTGCTGGCCAACTGGTTTGCCGACCTGGGTTTTGCTATTGAGATCATGCCGATTGCGGACCAGCCGGGCAAGGTCAACCTGGTGGCCAGCCTGGGTACGGGCGGTGGCGGCCTGGTATTGTCCGGGCATACCGACACCGTGCCTTATACCGAGTCCGCCTGGCATCAGGACCCGTTCCGGCTCACGGAGAAAGACAATCGCTATTACGGCCTGGGCACCTCGGATATGAAGTGCTTTTTCCCCATCGTCATGCAGGCGTTGCAATCTTTGCAGTTAAAGCAGCCCAAACGCCCAATCATCCTGCTGGCAACCTGTGATGAGGAATGCACCATGGCCGGCGCCAGGGCGCTGGTTGCCGCGCACCGGGGCCTGGGACGCTATGCGCTCATCGGTGAACCTACCGGCTTGAAACCGATCATCATGCATAAGGGAGTGATGCTTGAGACCATTACCCTCAAGGGACAGTCCGGACATGCCAGCAACCCGGCCCTGGGCAACAGCGCCATGGAAGGCATGTATGAGGTTATGAAGTCTTTACTGCAGTGGCGCGCGGCCATACAGGAGCAGTTCGACAACGACAAATTCGAGGTGCCCGTGCCAACCATGAACCTGGGCATGATCCACGGCGGCGATAACCCCAACCGGATTTGCGCCGAATGTGAACTCAAAATCGATATCAGGGTGTTGCCCGGTATGCAGGTGGATGAAGTGCGCGCCAACTTGCGCCGGACCGTACAAGCGGCCGTCGCCGGCAGCGGCCTTACCCTTGAGTTCGACGAGGTCCTGCCGGGGATGCCGGCCATGGAAACCGATCCCGCCAGCGAACTGGTTAAAGTCGCAGAAAAGCTCACCGGCCATGCCGCCGGAACAGTCAATTTCGGCACCGAAGGGCCCTACCTGAATGCCATGGGGATGGACACCGTGGTGTTGGGGCCGGGAGACATCGATCAGGCGCATCAGGCCAACGAATACATTGAACAGAAACGCATACGCCCCATGCAGGACTTACTGGAAAAGATAATCGTGCATTTCTGTGCTTAGCGATATGAATAACGCCCAATTCGTCAACTGGTTTCGGTCTGCCTCGCCCTATATCCGCATCCACCGCGGCAGGACTTTCGTCATCCAGGTCGGCGACCTGACGCTGCACAGCGACGGCTTTACCGCGCTGGTGCACGATCTGGCCCTGCTCACCAGCCTGGGCGTCAGGCTGGTGCTGGTGTTCGGGGCGCGCACGACTATTGAAGCCGGCCTGGATGAAAAAAAGCTGGCCTCCGGGTACCACGCGGGAATCCGGGTCACCGATGCCAAGACCATCGGTGTCGTCAAGGAGGTGGTCGGGCGCCTGCTGCTGGAGATACAGGCCAAGCTGTCCACAGGGCTCGGCAACACCCCCATGTCCAATGCCGCCATCAGGGTGAACACGGGTAATTACGTATCCGCAAAACCTCTGGGTGTCATAGATGGAGTGGACTACGAGCTGACCGGCACAACCCGCGCGGTCGATACCGAGGCCATGGTTGCCAAGCTGGATAACGGTGAAATCATTGTCCTGCCACCGCTGGGCTATTCGGTTACCGGGGAGGCCTATAACCTGTCGGCGCCGGCGCTGGCGGCGGATGTGGCGGTGGCTCTGCAGGCAGACAAGTTGATTTACCTGACCGAGGCAGACATCCTGTCTGCCTTGAGCAGTGCGCACCCCACCGACCAGTTGCACCGGGATGACGCGCAGCAGTTGTTGCTCCGGCTCGATGAGCAGGCGGACAGTTATCAATACCTGCAACACGCCCTGGAAGTCAGCGACCGCGGTGTCGAGCGGGTACACCTGCTGAACCGTGAAGAGGACGGCGCCATCCTCAATGAACTGTTCACCCGGGATGGGTCGGGGTTGATGATTACCACTTCTCCTTATGATGTGGCGCGCACCGCCGACGGCAACGACATCAACGGCATACTGAACCTGATCGAACCCCATGAACAGCAGGGCGCCCTGGTGAAGCGTTCCAGGGAGAAACTGGAACTGGAAGCCGACCGCTTTACCATCCTCACCCGGGATGGAGTCATCATCGGCTGTGCCGGTTTGTATCCTTATCCTGAAGACGCTATGGGAGAAATTGCCGGTCTGGCGGTACACCCGGACTACCAGCACGCCGGCCATGGCAACCGCCTGCTGGATAAAGTCGAACAGGAAGCAAAGCGTCAGGGCCTACACAGCGTGTTTGTACTGACCACCCAGGCCCAACACTGGTTTCTGGAACGAGGCTTTTGCGCGGCCGCTCTGACAGACCTGCCCATGGCCAGACAGGACTTGTACAACTACCGGCGTAATTCCAAGATTCTGATCAAGGAACTGGAGTCCTCATAAGCAGGCG
>JAPORZ010000166.1 GCA_026709915.1 Gammaproteobacteria bacterium | reverse complement strand
GCGCCGTGGCCGTGTGCTTCTTCGGCGATGGCGCCGCCAACCAGGGGGTGTTCATGGAAACGCTGAACGTCGCCACCTTGTGGAAACTGCCGTTGGTGCTGGTGTGCGAACACAACGGCTATTCGGAATTCTCTCCCTCAGATACGGTAACCGCCGGCGAGATCGTCGATCGCGCCAGAGCCTTCAATATCCCTGCCGATGTGGTTGACGGCAACGATGCCGTAGCCGTCTGGCAGAAAGCCGAAGCCGCGGTGGAACGGGCACGCAACGGCGGCGGCCCATCCTTCATTGAAGCGAAGACCTACCGTATCTACGGGCACAATGAGAGTGAAGTACACTGGCTCAGTGGTAAATACCGGGATGAAGACGAGATCGAACCCTGGCGTAAGCGCGACCCCATACAACGCCTGAGCAGTCTGATGCTGGAACAGCAGGTCTGCACCGATGCTGAACTGGCGGCCCTGGATGCAGAGGTAACCGCACAGGTTGCTGCCGCGGCCGAGGGCGCGGTGGTGTCAGGACCGCCCGACCCGGCCCTGATAAACGACATGATGTTTGCCGGACAACAACCCTGAGTATTCGCACCATGGCAAAGAAACGCCTCATTCAAGCCATCAACGACACCTTGTTCGCCGAGATGGCGCGCGACCCGAAGATCATCCTGTTCGGCGAAGATGTGGAGATCAGCATGTTCGGCGATACCAAAGGACTGCATGCGCGCTTCGGCCCGGATCGCATTCGCAACACGCCCATCTGCGAAGCTACCCTGACCGGCATGGCGGTGGGCGCCGCGGCCGGCGGTTACCGGGTGATATTGCACATGATGTTCTCCAATTTCATCTATACCGGGTTCGATGCCATTGCCAACCAGATGGCCAAGCTGCGCCTGATGACCGGCGGTCAGATCAAACTGCCCATTACCGTCATTGCCAGCACCGGCGGCGGGCGCGCCACCGCCGCACAGCATTCCGATTCGCCCTATCCATTGCTGATGAACCTGGGGGGCGTGAATGTTACCGTGCCCTCCACCCCGGCAGATGCGGCGGGCCTGATGCGAACCTCGATCCGGGGTGACAACCCCACGTTTTACCTGGAAGCCGGCGGCAGGGGCGGTGAACGCGGCGAAGTGCCGGACGGGGACTTTACCATCCCGTTCGGGGTGGCCCGGGTGTGTAGAGAGGGAACAGACGTGACCCTGGTCAGCATCGGCGCCATGATGAAACCAACCTTACAGGCCGCAGCGACATTGGCCGAGGCAGGTATCGACGCCGAAGTCATCGACTGCCGTACCCTGGTGCCGCTGGACACCGCGACCCTCATTGCCTCGGTGGCAAAAACCGGGCGCATCGTTATCATTGACGAGGCGCGCGACCGCTGCAGCGCCGCCAGCCATATCGCCGCAGTCATCAGCGACGAAGCCTTCAACCACCTCAAGGCGCCCGTGAAACGCGTCACCGTGCCCAATGTCGCCATGCCTTACGCCCCCAACGTGGAGAAGAGCGTCATCCCCGACCAGGAACGCATCTGCGCCGTCACCATAGCTTTGTTACAAAACAATATGAGTGCGCCATGAAAGTCAAACTGAAACTCGCCCAGGTGGGCATGAACATGGAAACCGCCACTATCGTCGCCTGGCACAAGCAACCGGGGGAAGCCTTCAGCAAGGGGGAATCCTTATACGAGATAGAAACGGAAAAAGTCACCCAGGAGATTGAAGCGCCCGGCGACGGGCGCCTGCTGGAAATTCTGGTGGCCGAGGACGAGGACGCCGATGTAGGCCAGGAGGTCTGTGAGGTGGAACTGGAATTATGACCTGAATGAAGCCCTTCCTCTTACCGATTCTCCTTAGCGCTCTGCTCTGCCTTGTCAGCGCCTGCGGTTCCGATGCGCCCGACAGCAGAGAACGCCCAAACGTATTGCTCATCGTGGTGGATGATGTGGCGTTCAACGACCTCGGCCTGTTCGGCAGCGAGATCAGGACGCCCAACATCGACGCGCTGGCGCGAGCTGGGGTGTTCTTCACCAACTTCCACGTAGCGCCGAACTGCTCGCCCACCCGGGCCATGCTGTTTTCCGGCATGGACAGCCATAATGCCGGGCTCGGCACCATGTTTGAAGACATCTCACCGAACCAGCAAGGCCAGCGCGGCTATGAAGGCTACCTGAATTTCGAGGTGGCGGCGCTGTCTGAGCTGTTCCTGGAGGCCGGTTACAACACCTACATGGCCGGCAAGTGGCACCTGGGCTTGAGCGAGGAGACCAGTCCCGCCGCCAGGGGCTTCGAGAAATCCTATGCCATGCTGCAAGGCGGCGCCGGCGCGTTCGGCAACATGCTGCCTATCATTGGCCCCGGTATCGCCCAATACCGGGAAAACGGGATAAGTCTGGAAGCATTGCCGGAAGATTTTTATTCCACCCGGTTTTACACCGAGCTCATGCAGGACTACATCAGCGCCGACCTGGGGGACGGCAAACCGTTCTTCGCCTATCTGGCTTATACCTCACCGCACTGGCCGCTGCACGCGCCGCAACAGTCCATCGCCCGCTACCGGGGCATATATGACGCCGGTTATGATGCCTTGGCCGAACAACGCCTGCAGAACCTGATAGACCATGGCCTGGTCGCTGCAGATGTGCGGCCCTTCCCCAAATTGCTGGATGAGCGCGACTGGGACGAACTGAGCCCGGAAGAACAACGCTATCAGGCCAAACTTATGGAAATCTACGCGGCCATGGTGGATGACGTGGATGTCTATATCGGCCAGCTGATCGATTATCTTAAAGAGATAGACGAGTATGACAACACCGTTATCCTTTTTATGTCGGACAACGGCCCCGAGGGCCATGCCATGGAGAAATCCTTTCCCGAAGTGGCGGCTTGGGCGCGTGAATGCTGCGACAACAGTTACGAGAACATCGGCAATGCGGATTCTTACGTCTGGCTGGGGCCAAGCTGGGCGCGCGCCGGGAATACGCCATTGCGTATGTTCAAGGGCTACACCAGCCAGGGCGGCGTGCGCGCGCCGGCGTTTTTTCATTATCCCGGCGCGGTGCAGACGGCAACAATGAACGATTCCATCATCACCGTGAAGGACATCATGCCGACCCTGCTGGAATTTGCCGGCATTGAACACCCTGGCGCCGGCACGTTCCAGGGCCGGCAGGTGCAAGCCATGCAAGGCCGCTCCCTGCTGCCATTGCTGACCGGCGCCCGCGCCACGATACGGGAACCGGGCGACTACATGGGCTGGGAGTTGTTCGGCAAACAGGCGCTGCGCCAGGATGACTGGAAGATCATCTACGTGCCCAGCGTCCCGGGACGGGACGCGCGCCTGCCGGCAATAAAACCAGGCCAATGGCAACTCTACAACCTCGCCGACGACCCGGCGGAGATGAACGATCTGGCCGCCTCCCACCCGCAGCAGCTACAGCAAATGCTGCAACTGTGGGAACAGTACGTGGCAGAGATAAATTTTGTCTATCCGAACACCTTTACCGGCTATTAGTCAGGCAGAACAGGCTGGTGACAGGTCGGGCTGGCATGTTTAAGACACGCTGTGAATACGTCCATGTACGCTTGACTACAGCCATCCATGGCTTCCGACAGTCTTAAACATGCCTGCCCGACCTGTTCAGTATCAACCCCCCTCAATACACGGGAACCCGCCCGCCGGCCTGATGAGCTCCAGCAGATTGCCGAAGGGGTCGCGGCAATAGACGCAGGTAATGCCCAGTTCGTTGGTGACGGGGTCGTTCATTTTGGCGCCGCCCAGGGCAATGACCTGCGCCAGCGCCCGGTCCACATCCTGCACCTGGAAGCACAGGTGACGGATGCCGTAATCACTGGCATTGAGCAATGCCGGGTCGGTTGTTGACTGCGGCTGCCGGTACTCGAACAACTCCAGGTAACCGCCCGGGCCTTGCAGCAAACAAAACCTGGCGCTGCTACCGGACAGGCCGATGATTTGGTTAAACACGGACTCACGGTCCCACTGCGCCTCGCGCACTTTCTCATAACCGGCCAGTCCGGCATAAAACCGCACGGCCCGGTCCAGGTCCGGCACAACGATGGCAGCATGATGGAAACCTGCTACATTACTCATGGCAACCTCTATAAATAGCCTATTTCAGGTCTGATCGGGTTCTTTTTACTCTATT
>JAPORZ010000016.1:27240-29750 GCA_026709915.1 Gammaproteobacteria bacterium | reverse complement strand
TTTTTCATTTCCGTCTCTAAAAATGCCACGGAGGGCATTTTTAGAGGTTCCCTTAATGCTGACCGGTTCAGCGCATCAGGAAGCGGTTGAACGCAAGGCACGCCCCTGATTTTCAGGTTACCTTCTTTGAACAATTCGGCCAGATAAAACATGAAAGACCCTTATTTATTGCATATATTCAACCCGACCAAGAACGTCAGTCCGTTCGACGTAAACATGGCTTATGAAGCCGAGTTCGATGGCGTTATACCTTATTCAAACGTGACCCTGGAAGAAGTGCATTCACTGACCCAGGACACCATTTTCTCTCGCGGCCCGAAAGGCGTGAAAAGAACCGGGATATTTATCGGCGGCAGGGACTTCGGTCTGGCTATGGATATGCTGAAACGGGCCAAAACCGCTATGGTGCCGCCGTTTGAAGTCAGCGTGTTTGCCGACCCCAGTGGCGCTGTGACCACCGCCGCCGCGCTAGTGGCTTGTGTGGAGTACTGGGTTGCCAGGGTTACTGGTACCAGCCTGGAGAACAGGAAAGTCTATATTTTTGGCGGCACCGGACCAGTGGGTATGTGCACGGCAGTGTTGTTGGCGAGCTGTAACGCCAATGTCTATATCGCCAGCCATCGGGGCGAGCATGTCGCCAATGAAATTGCGGAAGAGTGCAACGCCCGGTTTCATACCACGGTCAAGGGCGCCAGTCATCGTTCTGAGGAAGAAACCACCGGGCTGATTAAGGATGCTGACGTGATCATCGGCGCGGCAAAAGCCGGGGTGCGTCTGGCTTCGGCAAAGCAACTGTCCCGGTCGCGCCAGCTCATTGTCGCCGCCGATGTCAATGCTGTGCCTCCCGCCGGCTTTGAGGGAGTTGATGTTGATGATTACGGTAAAGCCATTCCCACCCGAGGAGGAACGGCGGTGGGCGTCGGCGCCCTGGCCATCGGCGATGTGAAATACAGGGTACACAAGCGAGTTTTCGAGGATATGATCGCGGCGGACACCGCCTTGTACTACGGCTACGCAGAATCGTTCCAGGTGGCGCGCACGATGGTCAATAACGGCTGAGCATGTAATGGTAACCTCTAAAAATGCCATGGAAGGCATTTTTAGAGCCTACCAGATGGTGCCGGATGACGGATTCGAACCGCCGACCATCCGCTTACAAGGCGGGCGCTCTACCAACTGAGCTAATCCGGCATGGCTTAACTGTCAAGAACAAGTTGCTCGCGCTGTTACGGCGTATGATACAACACCTGACAAGGTGTCGCAGGTGACAGTTTTATCGACCGGATACTACGGTTCTTCACCGGCGTGGCGACCGTCCGCTCAGTCGTCGATAACAACACCCCAGGGAAACTTGCCGACCTCGATAGTCTTGATGACCTCGTCCTTCGCCGTGTCGATCACGGAAACAGTGCCGCTGACCCCGTCGGTGCTGAATACCCTGCTACCGTCTTTGGCCATGGCCAGACCCCAGACCCGCTTGCCTACCGGAATACCCTTGCGCACCGCCAGCGTCTCGGGGTCCATGACCACCACCTTGTTGGCCCTGCCGCCGGCGACATACAGCTTGGTCTCGTCCTTGTTCAGCAGCACATCCTTGGGCTTGGCATTGTCTTTTTCAATCTTCTGCGCGGCAACCACCTCGAAAGTCGTCATATCGACCTTTTTCACCTCGCCGCTGATCTCGGAAGTGGAATAGACAGTCTTGCCGTCCTGAGTAAAGGTGGCCGCACGCGGCCTGGCGCCCACCAGGATATTGGCGGCAATAGTGTGTTCCGGAACCTGAATGACGTGCAGCATATTGGTTGATTCGCTGGTAATAATGACATATCTGCCGTCAGGAGAGATGGCTACGCCCTCCGGCTCCAATCCCACCTCAATCTCAGCTAACTGCTCACCGGTGCGGGGGTCAAAGACCGACGCCTTGGCATCGTCTTCGTTGGAGATGTAGATATTACCGTTCGGGTGCACCGCAAAGGTTTCCGGGTCCGACCCCGCCTCGAATTTACGTAACAGCTCCAGGGTACCAAGGTCAACGACTGCGATCACATTCTCTTCACTGACGGCGACATATAACTCAGTGCCATCCGGCGAGATGCCGATACCCCGGGGGCGGTCACCCACTTCAATGGTACGCTCCACTTCCAGCGTTGCGCCGTTGATCACGGATATGTCGTTACTGCGCTCGTTGGTGACGAAGATACGGCCGCTGGCCGCATAAGCAAGCTGCACGCCGGCTAACAGGATCAGGCTTAGGGTGATAAGATGTTTCATCAGTTACTCCGTAGTTTGGTTGTTGCTACAAGCATACCTTAGTTTCGACATGAAGCCAGCCCCAGGCTGTCCATGTCGTCCGGCTCCACCACTCCCCTGACCGGCGCTTCGCCCAGCAGTTTCCCGTCAGCGTCGCTGATGAGCAGCAACTGGCGCAGCTGGCCGGTGTTGCGAAAATCCAGCCCCAGGCCTTTCTGTCCGTCAAACCCCAGGTCGCCTTTGAGGAACTCCAGCATTGC
>JAPORZ010000016.1:2133-26759 GCA_026709915.1 Gammaproteobacteria bacterium | reverse complement strand
ACGCCCGTATGCGCGTTGCTGCCGACCTCACCTATAAACGCAAAGCGGACTTCCCCGATATCCTTGGACATATCCGCCGCGCCGACCGTAGCGCAAGCCAGGAATATGAAAGTGGTGAAAGTATAAAGAATTGTTCTCATAAGTAATCTTCGCGCCTGTCAGTCTGTAGATTTGACCCCGGTGTCGGAAAATAGTTCTACCACGCCACCCCCCATCTGAAATATGTTGCCATAGCCAATTTTTTTTTGTATTCTCTGCGCCAATCGGCTTATTACTATAAACCACACAAAAGAAAAATGCCGTCCGGTCCTATTATAATCAAAGTCAAAGTTGCCGCGGTTGGGAGTTTTTCCCGACGCGGTATAACATTTTTTCATTTTTTATCTGCTAAACCATTACTGTCCAACAGGAGATTGTGATGCTGAGAGCACTCCAGATTGAGCCGGAGAAGTGTACCGGTTGCCTGCAATGCGAACTGGCCTGTTCTTACCAGGCCGAAGGGGTGTTCAACCCCGCCAAGTCCCGGATTAAGGTATTCACCTTCCATGACGAAGGCCGGTTTGTTCCCTATACCTGCACTCAGTGCAGCGAAGCCTGGTGTATGCACGCCTGCCCGGTCGAGGCTATCGTGTTGAATGAGGAAACCGGCGCCAAGGAGGTACTTGCCGATGTCTGCGTCGGTTGCAAGGTATGCACCATCGCCTGTCCGTTCGGCACGGTGAACTACAGCCAGGACAGCAAAGTTGTATATAAATGTGACCTGTGCGGCGGCGACCCCGAATGCGCCAAGGCCTGCCCCACAGCAGCTATTACTTACGTCGATGCCGACCACACCGGGCTGGCCCGGATGCGTGCACACGCCGCGGCTGGCTCCAACTGATTAACAGAGGAGATTGAACATGGCTTGGGCTAATAATGTATTGCGAGTGAACCTGACCGAGGGAACCGTCAGCAACGAACCTTTGAACATGGAGTGGGCCCGAATTTACCTGGGGCAGCGCGGTCTTGCCACCAAGTATCTGGCAGAAGAGATCGACCCGGCCTGCGACGCGCTGAGTGCGGATAACAAGTTGATCATGACCACCGGACCCCTGACCGGCACCATGGCCTCCACCGGTGGTCGCTATTCCGTGGTGACCAAAAGCCCGCTGACCGGCGCCGTCGCCTGTTCCAATTCCGGCGGCTTCATCGGCGCGGAATTAAAGGCGGCAGGTTACGACATGATCATCTTTGAAGGCAAATCGCCACAGCCTGTGTACCTGTATGTGGAAAACGAAAAAGTGGATATTGTTCCCGCGCACGAGATCTGGGGGCAGTCAGTCTGGGCTGCGGATGAATGGTTGCATAAAAAATATCAGGACCCGTTGTTGCGCGTTGCGGCAGTAGGGCGCGCGGCCGAGAAGGGTTGCCTGTATGCATCCATCGTGAACGACCTGCATCGCGCCGCCGGGCGCTCCGGCGTCGGCACGGTCATGGCCTCCAAAAACCTCAAGGCCGTTGCCGTGCGCGGCACCAAAGGCGTGGGCAACATCAAGGACCCGGGCGCGTTCATGCAGGCCGTGAATGCCGGCAAGCAGGTCCTGGCCGAAAACGCAGTGACCGGCCAGGGGTTGCCTACCTATGGCACTCAGGTGTTGATGAACATCATCAACGAGGTCGGCGCCATGCCCACCCGCAATATGCGTGAAGTACAGTTTGAAGGCGCCAGCAAGATCTCCGCCGAGGCTATGCACGAACCGCGCGCGAGCGACGGCAAGCCCAATCTGGTCACCAACGCCGGTTGCTTCGGCTGCACCATCGCCTGCGGGCGTATCTCCACCATCGACCGCGGCCATTTCTCCATCGAGAACAAGCCGCAGTACTGGGGCGCCTCCGGCGGCCTGGAGTACGAGGCCGCCTGGGCATTGGGTTCGGACACCGGGGTGGATGACATCGACGCCTTGACCTATGCCAACTTCATCTGTAACGAGGACGGCATCGATCCCATCTCTTTCGGCGCCACCGTGGCTGCGGCCATGGAACTCTACGACCTTGGCGCCATCACCAAGGCACAAACCGACGGCGTGGAACTGAAGTTCGGTTCTGCCGAAGCGCTGGCCTGGGCCACAGAAGTCACCTGCAAGGGTGAAGGTTTCGGCCTGGACCTGGGTCTGGGCTCCAAGCGTCTGTGCGAGAAGTACGGCCACCCGGACCTGTCCATGACGGTCAAGGGCCAGGAATTTCCCGCCTATGACCCGCGCGGCATCCAGGGCATGGGCCTGACTTATGCCACCTCCAACCGCGGCGCTTGCCACCTGCGCAGCTACACCGTTTCCTCCGAGGTGATGGGCGTTCCCGAAAAGACCGATCCGCTGGCCACCGAGGGTAAGCCGGAAATGGTGAAAGCATACCAGGACGCCACCGCCATCGTGGATTCCAGCGGTCTGTGCGTGTTCACCACATTCGCCTGGACTTTAGAGGACATCGCACCGCAAGTTGCCGCCGCCTGCGAGGGCGACTGGACCCCGGAAACCATGTTGGAAGCGGGCGAGCGCATCTGGAACTTAGAGCGCGAGTTCAACCTGGCGGCAGGTCTCACCGCCGCGGACGACACCTTGCCGAAACGCCTGCTGACGGAACCGGCTCAGACCGGCCCGGCCAAGGGGCACGTCAACCGACTGCACGAGATGATGCCGAAATACTACGAAGTGCGCGGCTGGACTGAGCAGGGTGTGCCGACGGCTGAGACCCGGCAACGCCTCGGCTTGTAATGACGAAGTCATACCTTACCAGAGACTGACACCATGCAACACGTCATCATCGGCGCCGGCCCCGCTGGCGTCATCGCCGCGGAAACACTCAGGAAAACCGCCCCCGCCTGCTCGATCAAGCTGATCGGTGACGAAACGGAGCCGCCGTATTCACGCATGGCGTTGCCGTACTACCTCATCGACAATATCGATGAGGCCGGTACCTACCTGCGCAAGTCGGACTCCCATTATGCCGATCAGGGCATTGAGCTAATCCGGGATCGCGTGGCATCCGTCAACCCCGACGCCCACGCCTTGCAACTGGACAGCGGCGCCACGGCCAATTTCGACAAGTTGCTGATCGCCACCGGTTCCCACCCCATCAGCCCCCCTATCCCGGGCCTGGATGCGCCCGGCGTGCATTCCTGCTGGACCCTGGAGGACGGCCGCAACATTGCGCGCAATGCCACCCAAGGGGCCGACATCATCCTCATGGGCGCCGGCTTTATCGGCTGCATCATCCTAGAGGCGCTGGCCGCGCGCGGGGTCAACCTGACCGTGATCGAAATGGGCGATCGCATGGTGCCGCGCATGATGGACCAGACCGCCGGCAACCTGATTAAGCAGTGGTGCCTGGATAAGGGCGTCAAGGTGCTTACCTCGACCCGGGTAGAGGCTATCGAACAGAACGGCGGCAGCCGCCTGACGGCAAAGCTCGACAACGGCGACCGTCTGGCTGCGGACATGGTCATTTCCGCCACCGGCGTACGCGCCAATATCGACTTCCTGGCGGGCAGTGGCATTAACACCGACTTCGGCGTGCTGGTTAACGACCGCTTGCAGAGCAGCCACCCGGATGTGTACGCCGCCGGCGATGTGTGCCAGGGCCGGGATTTCTCCACCGGGGAGTTCAACGTCCATGCCATCCAGCCCACCGCCGCCGACCATGGCAGGCTTGCGGCCATGAACATGTGTGGCCGGGATATCCGCCACCAGGGTAGCGTGATCATGAACGTGCTCGATACCATGGGCCTGATCTCCACCTCTTACGGCTTGTGGATGGGTGTCGAAGGCGGTGACTCCGCAGAATTGGTGGACAAGGAAAGATACCGCTATCTCAGCCTGCAATTCAAAGACGACGTCCTGGTCGGCGCCCAAGCCCTGGACCTGACCAACCACGTAGGCGTCCTGCGCGGCCTGATCCAGACCAAACTGAAACTGGGTAAATGGAAAGACCACCTGCGGCACGACCCGACCCGGATCATGGAGGCCTACCTGGGCGCCACCCAGTCCATCGGCCATAACGCCGCGCTGATTTGAAACTTGTATTCAAACTCTACGCCGGTTTAACGGACTATCTCCCCGCGGATGCCGTAGATAACAAACTTATCATTGAAATATCCGAACACAGCACCGCCTATGAAGTGATAGACCGGTACAACGTCCCCAGGGAAATGGCGCACCTGGTGTTACTCAACGGCATCTACATCAAACCGGAAGACCGCAACAAACCCGTATTCAGCGACGGCGACACCTTGGCAATATGGCCGCCGGTAGCGGGGGGGTGATAAACTCTTCGAAAGTGGCGAAAAGCAACCGGAGGGTGTCAGATTTATGAAATTCAATATAACTGTTGACCGTGATGAGGATGGCGTGTGGGTTATTGAATGTCCCGCCATACCAGGTTGTGTCAGTCAGGGCGCAACCAGAGAGCAAGCCATGGAAAATATCAAACACGCAATTTCTCTTTGTCTTGAAGTGCGAGCCGAAAAGGGGTTGCCATTGACCATTGAAACCGGGCAAATTGAGGTTGCCGCTTAATGCCGATGTTGCCTGCTTTAAGCGGGCAGGAGGCTGTGCGAGTTTTCAGGAGATTTGGCTGGAGTGTGGCGCGGCGCAAGCCACATTATTTTGACGAAGGAAGGGAACATGGCAACACTGTCCGTACCGGACCACAAGGAAGTTGCCAAAGGAACTTTGAGGAGTCTGATCAGAGCTGCTGGTCTTACCGTTGATGAGTTTGTCGCTAACCGCTGAGAGATGCGCTCTCGCTGGCTTGTAAAGCTCCCCGCCTTAGCTCTTTGATCGGCAGGCACGAATGAAATGTTAACCCGGGAAATGAGCATCACTCACAAGGAGTTCCTGCGCCTGTTGCCGTTGGCAGTCCAGGGAGCGTCCGTTAACCGGCGTGACAACCGGCTCACTGTCAAAACAGCCAGCGGCCGGCTGACAATCACCCTGGCGCCGCAGACTACCAGAAAACTCGGCCTGCTGGAATTTCCGGTAACGACGGTCACCATGGAATTCCACGACTTCAACCCATCTGATCAGGCAGCCTTCTTAAAACGCTTCGATCTGGCGTACCAGCGGGGTGGAGGGTGAAATGTCACCACTTTTTTCTACCTGCTCGGCAGGTTGACAAAGGTAGAAAAGGGTCTGGCAACCGTGGAAGAGGGCTTGGTAGCCTTGGAGAAACGACTGCTGACCCTGGAGAAGGGACAGGTAATCCTGGAGAAAAGGTTGGCAACCGTGGAAAAAGAAGTGGCTTTTATTCACGGATTGCTGGTCAGGCGACCCGAGGATGCCGTGATAGAGCAATAGCCCGTCTTTGCCGTCATTTGTTGCATTAAAGAAACAATAAAACGGGAAAAGCCCAAAAAATCGAAAAAAGCGTTGTAAAAGTGTCTTAAACATGTTGCAATCCGCCCAACCATGCTATAGACTTCGGGTTCAGATAACACCTAATACCAAAGACACAAAGAATTCCGATAACACCTTTTACTCACTACTTTTCCCACAGGAGGAGATTTGATGAAACGATATACAACCAAGCTCACAGCTGCTCTGAGCACATTGGCGCTGGCCGGCGCTCTCAGCCTGCCCACCAATGCAGCAGTGGTTCTGGGCGGCGCCGACGGTTGGGAAGTCAGCTACGGCGGCTTTATCAACCTGTTTTATACGCAGAGTGATTTTGAGTGGATTGCCCCCGACGCTGCTGGTAACACAAGCGAAGACAGTGCCCATCTGAACGAAGGTCTATTGCCTGCCTTCCACACCATGACGGTCAAGTCTCCTGAAGTCAACGGTCTGACTGGCACCGGCCAGATCACTTTTGCGGTGGATTCTTCCAACAACAAAAGGGGCAGGCTGAATAAAAACGGGACGTTTGGCACTGACTCGAATATCGATATGCGCGAAGTCTTCTTCAACGTGGCCGGTGATTTCGGCACCATCAGTGTAGGCCGTACTCTGGCCCTGTTTGGTCGCCAGTCCATCCTGAAAGATATCACCCTGTTCGGTATGGGCGCTTTGGTGGGTCCGGATGGCAGCGGCACTGGTCTGGGGCGTATTGGTTATGGCTATGTCTATCCTGATTTTCGCACCCGCCTTGTTTACCAGACCCCGGATATGAATGGATTCCAGCTGTCGGTCGGTATTTTTGATCCGCAGGAGCCAGGTGGATTGCTTGGTACCGCGGCTGGTTGGTTTTCTGAGACGGATACGCCTCAATTCCAGGCTGAGGCCACTTTCAACTCCGCCTTTGAAGGCGGCAATTTCAGCGGCTGGGCCGGGTTTATCTGGCAGGAGCAGGAAATTACCGGTTCCCCGGCAGGCGGCGAGGGAGATATAGAGACTGTAGGCTGGAATATCGGCGCCGAGGTTTCTGCCGAGGGGTTTGGCATTACCGGTCAGTACTATGATGGTGAAGCATTAGGCGTTATTCTGCACAACAGTGGCGGCGGGTTCGGCTTTAACTGCCATGCTATGGGCTGTACTGAGGCTGATAACGATGGCTTCTATGTGCAGGCCAGCTATACCTTCAATGGCACAACCAAGATTGGTGGCGGCTATGGTGAGTCCAGGCAGGATGCCAACATGACGTATAACATTGATCCCCACGAGGGTTCACTTTGGACCGTTGGTGTTTACCATGACGTTAATTCCTGGCTGAAGGTCATAGCTGAGTATGGCAACTATGATCACACCATATTGAACCAGAAAGATGTAGACACCTTCTCCATCGGTGGCTTCCTGCTCTGGTAACTTTCTGAGCAAGGATTCGAGTGGAGCGACAGTCTGCAAATTGTAACGAGCAAGGGGCAACATCTGTGTGTTGCCCCTTGTTTTTGTTTGGTAGAGCCTGATAACTTTAATCAAAGCGTCAGACAGAAATAAGGAGACAGGAAAATGAGCCCTGAATTTTACAGCATAATTGGCACAGGCCTGGTTTTAGCCGGACTAATCATGCCGAAACTCAACGCAATGGGAAACGATATATCAGAGCTACGCGAACGAATGGCGCACATGGAGGGATTGCTCAAAGGCTTGCGAGAGGCAATTACTCATAACCCCGCATCGAAGTAATACTTACTTTCCTTTTATTCAGAAGGCCGCGCACACTGTAAGTTTGACAATGACTCGTTCATTTTTGATAATCGGCCCTTGGTCATTTACTAAAATATAATTTATTTGCAGATGCCATCCGCCGTGATTTTTTCTGAATGTTTGATGGGTCATAAAAAACTGGCTGCAAGAGCCGACAATGCCCAGAAACGTCTGAAAAAAGTTTGTGATGCTTTTGATCGCTACGCGACAGAGTTTTCAGAATATAGTTCCTTCGTGTATTGCGCTGGTTCGCTAGGACGCGGCGATATTGGAGAGCAGTCCGACTTGGATATGTTTGTAGGGACTACAAAAAATGAGCAAAAACGACAACATCTGGTAGAAATACGTCTGTTGGCATGTGCAATAGAAGTTAACAAAACGCTGGGTTATGAACCATTCAGTAATGACGGAGAATACTTAAAAGTTTATCCATTGGAGAAAACGCTTAAAGTTCTGGGAGCTCCATCTGACGATAGTGAGAATCTGTTCACTGCCAGAATGCTGATGCTATTAGAGAGCAAATGTGTGTGCAACGGGGAAATTTACAATGAATCGCTCACCAGAATAATCGAGCATTACTTCAGAGATAGTCGTGACAGACAATCGTTTACACCATTGTTTCTTCTGAACGACTTGTTGAGATATTGGCGGACGCTTTGCCTGAACTATGAACTGACCAGAGATGACCAGAACAGACCATGGCGGAAAAAAAACATCAATCTCAAGTTCAGCCGAAGGTTAACAGTCTTCGGTACGGTCTTACCTATAATTATCTCCAGAGCAAATAGTGTAAGTGGAATACAGGCTTTGGTGTCGCTATCACCTCACGAAAGATTTGCCAAAGGACTGGACCAATTGAACGATGACTCTCTGTTGGAAGAATACAGTGAATTTCTCGATGATTATGAATCCTTTTTATCATGGAAAGAAGCCATGGGAACCACATCTGCTCAGTCGGGCGAAGAACTTGCACAAGAATTGAAAGATGCTGCCCAGAGGTTTTCTGATTTCTTTTACAAGGTCGCTACGCATGAAAGCATTGATCTGGAGCTGAAAAAAATTTTGATGCTATGAAACATACTTTCCCAAGCGAACAAAACTTTTTTTTGTTTCTTGAGCTTTTGGATCCTGTAATCAATGGCTTGTTATTCAAGCTGCGTAGAGAGCTTACAAGAGGCTTGCTTATATCGGGTATTCACGTAACTATCCGGGGTCCGTACAAAACAAAAATAGCGTCGAAGACCGTTGAACAGGTTGGCCGTATACTTAACGGTGAGCCTATCCTGATTCATGGGATTGGTATGTTTGAGAATCCGAATGAGTATGTCGTATATATTAAAGTCGCCGGTGGCCGTCTAACGGAAGTATGTCGAAAACCGGATTTTCCAAAAAAAACTTACGGATGTAACCCACACATCTCACTCTACAGAGGCGCCGATAAAGAGTTTGCAGATAAGGTTCAGACATTTCTGAAAAAGGAACCCCTCAAGCTAGTTTGCAAGGAATACAGGCTTATACCTTATACTTCAAAACAGGCGGAACTGTTCTCATTGGATAGTAAATCCTTTAAGCCTTTTCCTCCCCGGCCCTCCGATGACTATCTGGCAAATCCAGACATTGTAGAGCGGGCAGCAGAGCTTGTTCACTCCCATCGTTTTTCCGATAAACACGGATATCTGCAGGGTGATTTGTAGTCAGATCACCCAGACGGGCCCCGGGTGGCCCCCCATGATTTCATCCGCCGGCTCGCACGGGCATTTATAACGATCAGTTTTGTGGATGACTTTGGCAGGGATAGATTTTTATGGACTTCGAATGGGACCCCTACAAGGCAGAATTAAATCAGAATAAACACGGAGTTTCTTTTTTTGATGCCTGTGAAGTGTTTGGCGATGAGTTATCGTCATCGGTGCTCGACCCCGACCACTCGATGGAGGAAGAACGGCGCCTGATATTTGGCAGAACATTTGATGATAAATACCTGGCAGTATCCTATACTGAACGAAATGGTAGAATACGCCTTATATCCGCAAGACAAATGACACCGCGAGAACGCAGAGCTTATGAACAACGATGATACTCTTAGACAGGAATACCCTGAAAACCTGATAAAATCCGGAATTCGTGGGAATTATACGAGACAATACAGAGAAGGGACGAATATCGTCCTCATCGAGCCTGACCTGCACAAATTATTCCCTGATTCAGATGCCGTAAACCACGCTTTACGGGAATACGTTGCCAAAAAACAATTGACAATTTGATGTCCCCATTCTTAGATGAGGCCAGCCTTTGCTTGTGAAAATCTTATCCCAAACCATCCTCCTGTACCTGCTGCTGTTTTATGCAGGCATTATCCAGGCGGACTTATTACCCAACTTCGGCGCCAATGACGAGGTGTTGTGGAAGTCCGGCGCCAATCTGTATATCCGCTTGACGGAGCAGGACCAGTCCAAGCAGGCTGTGACGCCACCGAACCAGCATCCGGCGCAGTTGAACGCGGGTCAGGTCACCAGTGCGCTGGAGGGGATTGAGGCATGGTCCGGCGGGGGTTTTTTCAAGAAGAAGAAACTCAACCAGTTGTTTTCGCTGCAACAGGCGCGCCTGCTGGGTCAGTATATCAGCGCCGGTTTGGCCAAAGCCAGACCGGATCAGGATGTCGTTTTTGTGCTGGCGCGCTCGGAAAAGAAGTACCGTGTTATTCAGAATACAGGTTTCACGGGCGGGCGGGCGTTCTATCTGGACGGCAAATTACATCTCATCATCGGTGATTATAACCATCAGGGCGATCGGTTTAAGGAAACGGTCGAGAAGAGTCATGGCATCATGGAAACCAGGCAATATTTCAAGCATGGCCGGCGCGCCAAACCTGTGGGTTTTAAGGGTTCCATCGTCGCTCGGGCTGGCGTTGAGCCATATATGGACGGGCAGAAAACTCGCCGGGACTGGATAACAATAGACATCGAGCAAGCCGCCGCAGTGTATCTGGCACAAAGAGCAAGCCAGGCAGCTCCACAGCAGACCGAGACCAGCGCAGCCATGCAGGCCGAGGCGGCCAGGCTGGCGCGGGAACGGCGGGAAATGCGGCTGGAAATGGCCAGGATGCGTAAGGAGATGCAGTCTTCAAACACAGCGAATTCCGGTCAAACACTTGAACAAAGGCTGCTGACGCTGCAGGAACTACGCGACAAGGAACTCATCAGCGCTGAGGAATACCAGCAAAAGCGGGAACAGATTCTGGGCGAGATCTAACCCCCGACCAATACCTGCGCAAGCTTCTGCGAAACCGGACTTCCATGCGAGAATTATATCCCCAAATCGATGCGTTGCAGCGCTATCACCTGCAAGTGGACGAGGTGCATACCGTGTATGCCGAGGAAGCCGGTAACCCGCACGGTATTCCAGTCATCTTCCTGCACGGGGGACCTGGTTCCGGATGCAATGAGAACCACCGGCGTTACTTCAATCCGAAAAAATACCGTATAGTTCTGTTTGACCAGCGTGGTTGTAACCGCTCCACGCCGGCGGGTGAGACCCGCAACAATTCAACCCCGGAACTATTACAGGATGTCGAACGGATCAGAGATCGCCTGGGTATAGAACAGTGGCTGGTATTCGGCGGTTCCTGGGGCGCTACCCTGGGGTTGTTGTACGCACAGTCATACCCTTCACGGGTGCTGGGTCTGATCCTGCGCGGCACGTTCCTGGCCCGCCAGCAAGACCTGAACTGGTTTGTCAGGCAGGGCGCCGGCATGATCTTCCCCGACTACTGGCAGGAGTTTACTGAACTTATTCCGCAAGCCGAGCGCGACGATCTGGTGACGGCCTACCATACCCGCGTGCATGGCGCCGACAGGAGAACAAGGGAGGCCGCGGCCCTGGCCTGGTCGCAATGGGCGGGGCGGCTGGTGACTTATCTGTTGCCGGGCGTAGGGGATTATACGCCGAGCGATGTGGACAAGACGGTTTGTGAAGTCCTGATAGAGACTCATTACGCAAAACATCGCTACTTTATTGCAGAGAATCAAATTTTGGATAATGCAGCGCTGCTTCCAGCCGTGCCGATCCGGATCATTCACGGCCGCCGCGACCTGACCTGCACCCTGGACGCATCCTGGTCGTTACACCGGGCGCGACCGGACGCGCAATTGGTGATAGTCCGGGAAGGCGGACACCTAGCCGGCGAGGCTGTTATGACGGATGCCCTGGTTACTGCAACCGATGAGTTTGCCCACCGTTTAAGTTGAATGCCTGACACCTCGTCCAAGCCCCTGCTTATGGGGATACTGAACGTGACCCCGGACAGTTTTTCCGATGGCGGGCTGCATCATGGCCAGGACGCGGCCATAGCCCGGGCCCTGCAGATGGTGGAACAAGGCGCGGACATCATCGACATCGGTGGCGAGTCCACCCGCCCCGGCGCCGCGCGCGTCACCGCAGAGGAGCAGTTACAGCGCGTGCTACCGGTCATCAAGGCATTGCAACAACAATTACCTGAACACATCTCCATCAGTATCGATACGACCTCAACCCGGGTCGCCGGCGCCGCGCTGGAGCAGGGCGCAAGCATCGTCAACGATATAGCGGCGGGGCGCGATGACCCCGGCATGTTCAGACTGGTCGCCGGGGCCGGTGTGCCATACATCATCATGCACATGCAGGGAACCCCCAGCACCATGCAGGACAACCCGCAGTACGACGATGTGGTGGCAGAAATCAGGGCATTCCTGCTGGCGCGCGCCGAGGCTGCCATGGAGTCAGGCGTCAGACCGGAAAACCTGGTGCTCGACCCGGGCATCGGCTTCGGCAAATCCAAGCGCGACAACCTGGACCTCATCTTGAACCTGGACAGTTTCACAGCCACCGGTTACAAGGTGCTGCTCGGCGCCAGCCGCAAACGCTTCATGGGTTCGATTTGCGCTATAACCAGCTACAGTGAACTGGTCGGCGCCACCTGCGCCACCACAGCCATTGGTGTCTTCGCCGGCGTCCAGGTCTTGCGCGTGCACGACATAACAGCAAACCGCCAAGCCCTGGATGTGGCCTGGGCGCTGGTTGAAAGACGGGGGAATTAACATGGACGCACGGGATAAAAATCCTGTGCATCCAGGTCACGCCGCAGCCGCCGTTTCTCCGCTCAACTCCTTGGAATTCCGCATATTCCTGAACACCAGCGGCTTGCTTTCAAATTCCTTCGTGCCGGACAGGCCGCCGATACGGTCTACATCGGCGTGTAGCTTGCCATGGTGAGGTGATTTATCACACACGGGGTCGGCATTGGTGGCATCGCCGGTGAGCATGTAAGCCTGACAGCGACAACCGCCGAAGTCCTTTTCCTTTTCCGGGCAACTACGGCAGGGTTCCTGCATCCAGTCAAAGCCGCGGTATTTGTTGAAGGCGTCGGAATCGTTCCAGATATGGTCGATACTGTGGTCCTTCACATTGGGAAATTCCAGGCCCGGCAACTGCGCTGCGGCGTGGCAGGGCAGGGCGCTGCCGTCGGGGGCGATGGTCAGGAAGATGGCGCCCCAGCCATTCATGCAGGCCTTGGGACGGTTCTCGAAATAATCCGGGATCACGTAGATGATTTTCATCTTCTCCTTCATCTTTTCCTGATACTCCTTGGCCACAACTTCAGCCCGGGCCAGTTGCTCCCGGGTGGGCAACAACTGATCGATATTGACCCGCGACCAGCCGTAATACTGGGTGCTGGCCAGCTCCACGTAATCGGCGTTCAATTCCACCGTCATATCCAGGATGTCCCGGATCTGGTCCACATTTTTCCGGTGCAGCACGATGTTCAGCACCATGGGATATTCAAACTCCTTCACCACCCTGGCCATCTCCTGCTTGTGGCGGAAACTTTTGGTGCCGCCCAGGAAATTGTTCAGTTCTTCATTACTGGCCTGGAAGCTGATCTGGATATGGTCCAGCCCCGCTTCCTTAAAGGCTTTGACCCGGTCCCGGTCCATGCCCACCCCGGAGGTGATCAGGTTGGTGTAGTAACCCAGGCGTCGCGCCTCGCCGATTAGCTCCTCCAGGTCGCGCCGCACCAGCGGTTCCCCACCGGAGAAGCCAAGCTGGGTGGCGCCCATCTTGCGCGCCTGCTGCAACACCCTGAGCCAGTCCTCGGTGCCCAGTTCATTATTGTATTTGGCAATCTCCACCGGGTTGGAGCAGTAGGGACACTGCAACGGGCAACGGTAGGTGAGCTCAGCCAAAAGCCACAGCGGTTGGCTACGTTTTGTATCTGATCCAGCCATTGTCTCTCGCATTGTCTAAAAAGTTACGCACGTCATTGTCAAGTTCGACCCCGGGGAACGCGCTTTTGAGATCGGCGATGATCTCGTCGGTATTATGACTGCCGTTTACACGTTTCATGATCTCGCCGGCGCTGCCGCTGAGTTTCACCATGCCCTCCGGATACAGGATCACATAACAGTCCTGCGCTTCTTCCCACTGGAAGCGGAAGGTCGGGGCAATTTCGGGGATGTCGTTCATCCTGCTACGCAGTGATAAGGCGGCTTGTTTTCAATATACGCCATCCACATGGCGTCCAGCATGGCCCAGAGGATGTCCAGTTTCAGTTGCAGAATGTTCAGCGCCCGTTCCTGTTCGGCTCGGGTTTTGAAATAATCCAGAGTCACGTCCAGGCCGTGCTGCACATCCCGCCGCGCCTCGCTCAGGCGTTTGCGGAAGTAGTGGTATCCCTTGGCGTCTATCCAGGTATAATGCTGCGGCCAGTTGTCCAGCCGCTTCTGGTGTATCTTCGGAGCAAACAGTTCGGTGAGTGACGAACAGGCCGCTTCCTGCCAGGTGGCTGTGCGAGCAAAATTGTAGTAGGCGTCGATGGCGAAGCGCACGCCCGGCAGCACGCGTTGCTCGGAGATCAATTCGCTCCGGTTCAGTCCCACGGCTTCGCCCAGTTGCAGCCAGGCTTCGATACCGCCGTCTTCGCCCTCCTGGCCGTCATGGTCGATAATGCGCTGTACCCATTGGCGCCGCACGTCACGCTCGCGGCAGTTGGCTATGATCGCAGCATCTTTGACGGGAATGCTGGTCTGGTAGTAGAACCGGTTCGCTACCCAGCCCTGAATCGCCGGCTTGTCCAGCTTGCCCGAGTTCATCAACACGTGGAACGGATGATGAATGTGGTAGTATTTCTCCTTGTCGCGCAAGCGTTGTTCAAAGTCTTGCTGCGACCACGGAGCCTGTGTTTCGGTAATACCCATTTACGCCTCTTCGTTAAGTTGCTCAAAAAACGGAGCGAAAATCATGCCAGTTCCTGCAATACTCTTTGCTGAAATAAGAACTGATATAAAACAATGAGATATGAATTTAACGGATGCAGCATTATAGCAGGATCAGGCGTTATATTAAACCACTCGATCATTAAACTGGTTTATATCAGCCAATGGCAACAGGGCAGGATCATACTTTTATGTTTTCATCATCTGCGCTAATCTGCGTTATCTGCGGATAAATTACCTGCTCCATGGCCGAACAGATCCTCTTTCTCACCGGTAAACTTGCACAAAAGCGTTTGCAGCGCGTGCTGCACGCCATGCAGCCGGTGGAGTTTGGTTACGAGGTTCGCAACATCGGGGTCAGCGTTGCTGCGCTGATGACGGCACAGATGCTCGGACGACGGCTGCAAGACGTGCAAGGCGTAGACCGCATCATTGTGCCGGGACTGTGCCAGGGTGACCTGGAAGCGCTGGGCGAGGGGCTGGGAATACCGGTACAGCGCGGCCCGGTGGATGTCAAAGATCTGCCGGTTTTCTTCGGGCGCGCAGCGCAGCCGGTCAGTCTGGATGACTACCGCATGGGTATTTTTGCCGAGATCGTGGAGGCGCCGCAGCTCAGTGTGGAAGGCATTCTGGCCAGGGCCGCCGGCTACAAACGGGATGGCGCCGACGTGATTGACATCGGCTGCCTGCCGGACACGCCGTTCCCGCACCTGGAGGAGGCCGTACAGGCTTTGCATGAGGCCGGCTACCTGGTCAGTGTCGATTCCCTGGATGACGCTGAATTGTTGCGCGGCGCTAACGCCGGCGCCGATTACCTGCTCAGCCTGCATGAAGGCAGCGCCTGGATAGCGCAAGAGACGGCGGCCACGCCGGTGCTGATCCCGGCACAGCACACTGATATGTCTTCCCTGTACCGGCTGATAGAGCATTTCATGGAGCATGATAAGCCGTTCATCGCCGACAGCATTCTGGACCCGGTGCACTTTGGCTTTACCAGGTCTATTATGCGCTACCACGCCTTGCGAGAACGCTACCCCGACATCGAAATCCTGATGGGCACCGGCAACCTTACCGAGTTGACCGAGGCGGACACTGGCGGCATCAACGCGCTACTGTGCGGCATCATATCGGAACTGGACATCAACCACGTGCTGGCAACCGAAGTCAGCCCTCATGCCTGTTCCGTAGTGCGCGAACTGGATCGGGCCCGACGCATCATGTACGCAGCCAAACAGGATGAGGGGCTACCCAAAGGCATCGACCACGGTCTGTTGATCGGCCATGAACGCAAGCCGTTTCCATACAACCTGGACGAGGTCAGGGAACTGGCTGAACAGATCACCGATCCCAGCTACCGGGTGGAAATAACGCCGGAAGGCATCCATGTGTTCAATCGGGACGGGCTGGTGACGGGGCAGGACCCCTACCAGCTGTTCCCGGCGTTGCAACCGCTGCAGGACGATGCTCCTCACGCTTTCTATATGGGCATGGAGTTGGCAAAGGCAGAAATCGCTCTTAAACTAGGCAAGCGCTATGTACAGGATGAAGATCTGAACTGGGGTGTTGCAGTCGCCCCCGAGCAGGCCGAACAACAGCAGCAGCGCCGGCAGTCCGCGCACAATATGAAAAACCGGGCCGCCGACGCCTACCAGCCCGCCGGTTCAACCTTGCAGGCAAAAAAGCGCAAATCCCGATGATTTATGAAACCGTCATTACCACCATGAACCCGGATGGGGAGGTACATATCGCGCCCATGGGCATCCGCCATGAACAGGAAAAATACCTGATCGCTCCTTTCAAGCCGTCCCGAACCTTGGATAACCTGCTACACTCCGGCGTGGCGGTCATTAACGCGACCACGGACGTATTGATCTTCGCCGGTTGCTTGACCGGCCGCCGGGACTGGCCGTTGGCGGCTGCGACCCATATCGCCTGCAAACGTCTGGCCGGCGCCCTTGCCCACGTAGAAGTACGGGTAGAGAGCAGCAAGGATGATGAGTTACGTCCGGTGTTTGCCTGTCGCGCAGTGCACAGCGCTACCCACGCGCCGTTCCGGGGCTTCAACCGCGCCCAGGCCGCAGTGGTCGAAGCAGCAATCCTGGTAAGCCGCCTGCACCTGCTGCCGGAGCACAAGATTCGCTCGGAACTGAAATATCTGGCCATCGCCATCAGCAAGACTGCCGGAGAGAATGAGCGCACCGCATGGCAATGGTTGTTGGAAAAAGTGGAGAATTATTACGCATGAACGAACACGGGCCATGACCGGATTTCTTGCCAGTGTCGCATCGTCGGCTGAGGCGCGGCAGGTGTGCGCGCTGGGGGTGGATGTGCTCGACCTGAAAGACCCGGCCCGGGGGGCGCTGGGTGCGCTCCATCAAGATCGCGTACGCGCCATCGCGTCGCTGCCGGATAAAAATACCCTGCTCAGCGCCACTATCGGCGACCTCCCGGTCTATGCCAGGGAACTGGAGACCCGCGTCATTAGCATGCACGCCTGTGGTGTCGATATCGTCAAGGTCGGCGTGTTCGACCGCACTATCTCACCGTTCATGCTATCCGTCCTGGATCGGCTTGCGGGCCGGGGTATCTCGTTGGTTCTGGTTTTTTTTGCCGAACTGTATCCGTCTGCTATCGACTTTCAGCGGCTTCGACGAGGTGGCATCACCGGAGTCATGCTGGATACCTGCGAAAAGGCAAACGGCAACCTGCGGAACAAACTCGATGACGGCGCGCTGGCTGAATTTGTGAACCAGGCCGGACATTCAGGACTGCTCACCGGCCTGGCAGGGTCTCTCACTCGTGCAGACATCGCGCCGTTGCTGGCAATCAACCCGGACTACCTGGGCTTTCGCGGCGCCTTGTGTAAACAACACCGGCGCACCGCGCAGCTGGACACTGCCAAAGTTAAAGAAATCAGACAACTGATTCCTAAAAACAGCAATTTGCTACAATATCAGTCCGAATGTGTTCTATAACGGAGAATAACCATGGCAAAGTGGCGCAAAGAAACGCAAGACACCACCTACGAGGTGGCCGAGATTGAACAGCGGCTTAAGGACGAACTGCCGAACTGGTATTACGAAGACGGCTGGATCCGGCGCAAATACAAGACCAGCGGCTGGAAAGGCACGCTTATGGTGATCAACACGGTCGGCCACTTGGCCGAAGCAGCCTGGCACCATCCCGACCTGACCGCCAGCTACGCCTTCGTGGTCGTTAAACTGATGAACCACGCGGCCAAAGGAGTCACGGACAAGGACTTCGAATTGGCAAAGAAGATCGAAGAGGTCATCATGTGGCAACCGGGTGTGGATGCAGACAGCGCCCTGGACGGCACGCCGGACGATGCGCGCTTTAAGTACATCAAGTATGGTTAATACGCTGGCGCACTCTGTGATCACGGTATCGTGCCATGGTGATTTATCCGCTTCCGATCTGGTCGGGCGTTACCTGATCAAGGGCGATCAGACGGTCCGGGTTGATGGCCCGTTGACGCGCGCAGTGCGTAACGGCGCCATCATCAGGTCTAAAACCGCCCGCTGATCGTCACCCGTGCATTCAGCGGCGCGCCTACGGTGGCTTGGTGCGTGCTGTGCGCATTCGGGAAGTAGAGCTTGTCGGTCAGGTTCTCGACGTTGACCTGCAAGCGCAGCTTGTCGGATACGTCATAGTATGCCGAGGCGTCAATGCGGGTATAGCTCGGCAGGACTGCGCTATTGCCATTATTGATGAAACTTTCATCCTGGTAGGTCAGACCCAGGCCCAGGCCCAGCTTGTCCGTGACCTGAAAGCTGTTCCACAGTGAGAACATATTTTCCGGCAGCTCACGCGGGCGCAGGCCGGTCGGGCCGGCTCTATTGACCTGCTCACCGTCAAGATAGCTGTATCCGGCTGATACGAACCAGCGGTCGGTGATCAGCCCTTTGAGCTGTACCTCAACCCCTTCGATTTTTGTATCGATGACATCCAGGGTTGCCGGGTCGTTATCGGCAACCTGCGGCGAGCTTTGCTCAATTTCGAACACGGCGGCTGTCAGGCTCAGACTTTGGGCGAAGTCCCACTTTATACCCGCCTCCAGGTTGGTAAACGTGTTCGGATCCAACTGGTTATTGCTGCCATTGATGTTGGCGTACTGCTCGCCACTGCGCGGCAGGAAGGATTCACTGTAACTCCCGTATAGTGAAATGTTTTCCCGCGGCTTGAAGACCAGACCGACACGCGGCGTCACTTCTTCATCCTTGCGGCTGCGCGTTGCAGCTGCGGGGACGTTGAGCACCTTGATATCAAAGCTGTCAAAGCGCACGCCGACGATCACATCGAGCTTGTCCGATACCTCAATCTCGTCCTGGATATAGGCGGAAAATACCTCGATGTCCACATGCGTATCATCATTGAGGTCGGCGCTGAAACTGTTTGTTGTGGTGACGCCGGATGCGTTGACGCCGACATCTCCACGCAGGTTGAGAGGACGGCTGACGGTGAACACTTCATTATCATCCGCGGTTGTGTCCCAGAACGAGTTAAAGCGATCCTGATTCGATGAGGTGTCAATATATTCAGCACCGGCAACGATGGTGTGATTGATAACGCCGGTGCCGAAGCCGCCGATCAGGTTGCCCGAGAACATCAGGTTTTCCCGCTGGGTTGTATCGACATAGCCATCGAGCGTCACCACCTCCGGCGTGGTCGCCTGAGCATAGCCCGAGGCATAGAAGTTCTGGTACAGCTTGTCGTAATCGCCATAAAACAGGCTGACATTTGCTTTGAGTTGTTCTGCGAAGTCATGTTGCAGCGAGGCGCGCAGCACGTGGGCTTCAAGCTCTTGATAGTTGCGTTCCGGGTCGCCAAAAACAATCTCGTCAAAGTCCTTGACCGGGCGGCCATCCGCCCCTGTTGGAATGCCGCGATCAATGGCGCGGTCGTGATCGATGTATTCATAACTCAGATCAAGTGTGGTATTCATGCCCAGTTCAAATTTAGCAGTCGGGTTGACGCCAAACCGATCGCCGTCATAGAAATCGCGATGATTGTTCAGCCCTTCGTAAAACGCATTGATGCGAAAAGCCGAGTGCGCGCTGGCCGAAAAGTTACCATCGACCTGAACATCAAATTCGCCGTAGGTATTTGAACTCGCCTTGTAGCCGGTGAAATTTTCGCCGATCACGCCTCTTTTGGTCACACGATTTAAGATACCGCCGGTGCCGCCACGCCCAAAAAACAGCGCATTCGGGCCGCGCAGTATTTCCACCTGCTCCAGGTTATAGAGCGGGCGGTAGTATTGAACGTCATCACGGACGCCATCAATGAAGAAATCGGCCGTTGAGCGCACCCCGCGAAATACCACTGCGTCACGGTGACCCTCGCCCTGTGACGTGTTGACGCCGGGGGTGTAGTCGATAATATCACCGATACTGGTGAAGCCCTGCAATGTGATCTGGTCAGCGGTTATAATTGACAGGCTTTGCGGCACATCGATAATAGGCGTTGGTGTTTTCAAGGCGTTCACCTGGTCCGTGTACAGGTACTTCCCGGTGACTATGATCTCTTCTTCCTGCTGTTGTGCCAACGCCGTAAACGGCAGTCCAATCAGCACGGCCAAGAGTCCGAACAAACGATAATTATACATTCCACATCTCCTGTAAATAAGAATTGTTATCATTCAGCTTACTGTTTCAAAACGAATGTGTCAAATTTTTTTGAACGGGAGAATTTTTCAAAAAATTTGTTGCAAATAATTCTCATTTGTTCTATTGTTCCCAGCACTGGTAAATTCGCAGGTGAGGAGTGTGTCCAGATGTACGTGTGTACATGCAACGCGGTAACAGAACGAGAAGTCCGGCAAGCCATCACTGAAGGCGCGCGCACGAATGCCCAGCTTCGGCAAAGGCTGGACGCCAAACGCGTGTGTGGTTCTTGTGACGATTGTCTGGAGGAGTATCTTGCCGAAGCATCGGAAGAACAATATGAAATACCTACCCCTTTTGTTTTCCCTGCTCCTTGCCTTACCAACGGCGCCGGCTGAACAAGTCAACGTTTACTCCGGGCGCAAGGAGGCGCTGATTAAACCCCTGTTCGATGCGTTTACGCAGGAGACGGGGATCAGGGTCAATCTGGTCACAGGCAAGGCGGATGCTTTGATCAAGCGTCTGGAGCTTGAAGGTGAACGCTCCCCGGCTGACCTGCTGGTGACCGTGGACGCCGGACGCCTGTACCGGGCCCAGGCATTGGGCTTGTTGCAGCCCGTTTCGTCCGCGCAACTGGAGCGCACGGTGCCGGAGGTGTATCGCGACCCCCAGGGCTACTGGTACGGCCTGTCAATCAGGGCGCGTGTGATCGTGTACGCCAAGGAGCAGGTAAACCCGGCGCAGCTTTCCACTTACGAAGCCCTGGCCGACCCCGTCTGGAGCGGGCAGCTTTGTGTGCGCTCGTCGGCCAACATCTATAACCAATCGCTGGTTGCCGCCATGCTTGTGCACCACGGCCAGGACGCCACGGAGCAATGGCTGCGCGGGCTGGTCGCCAATTTTGCCAGGGCTCCCAAAGGCGGTGACCGCGACCAGATCAAGGCGGTGGCGGCCGGGCAATGCCGTCTGGCGCTGGTTAATACCTATTATCTGGCGGGTATGCTGAGTTCCGCTATCGCCGCGGAAGTCAACGCGGCGCGCCAGGTGGCGCTGTTCTGGCCGAACCAGATGGACCGGGGCGCGCACGTGAACATCAGCGGCGCCGGGGTCACCCGCTCGGCACAGCACAAGGATAGCGCAGTGCGTCTGCTGGAATATCTGGTGAGCGTGCCGGCCCAGGAATGGTATGGTAAAACGAACCACGAATTTCCCATCCGTGCCGGTGTGGCCGGGGGCGAGATACTGCAATCCTGGTGCGAGTTCAAGGCCGATGACCTGAACCTGACGGTGCTGGGAGAGAAAAACCAGGCCGCCGTGCGCGCCATGGACCGGGCCGGCTGGAAGTGATGAAAGTATGATCTTGCCCTGACCAACTCAGGGTTGGCCGGTATCCGGTCGCAAGGCCTGTCCTGCCTCCCGAGGCAGGGATGTAAAAGTCAGATGTACAATGGCCTTATGCCTTATCATTTACTCCAAATGCCCATGGTTGCCTTGATACGTCCGTATGTCTGAAGCAAAACCGCCGCTGCAACGCGGTGGTTTAACTCACATTTCCCCGTGGACAGCCGCTACCGCTCTGGCAGGAGCGACGCTGCTGTTGCCCGTGTTCGTCATCACCGCATCGGTGTTCCTGCCCAGTGGGGATATCTGGCGGCACCTGTATGACACGGTGCTGGCAGAATACCTACGCAATTCCCTGTTGCTGGCCCTGGGTGTGGGTTGCCTGTCGCTGCCGTTGGGCGTGCTGCCGGCCTGGCTGGTAACGCTGTATCGTTTTCCCGGCAGTCGCCAGCTTGAATGGGCCTTGCTGTTACCCTTGGCTATGCCGGCGTACATTATTGCCTACACCTATACCGGGATGCTGGATGTGGCCGGTCCCTTGCAGTCGTGGTTGCGCGCTGCGTTTGCCTGGCACTACGGTGACTACTGGTTTCCCGAGGTGCGCTCGCTGCCCGGCGCGATCCTGATGCTGGCGCTGGTGTTGTATCCCTACATCTACCTGCTGGCCCGGGCGGCGTTTCTGGAACAATCTGCGTGCGTGGTCGAGGTCGCCCGCACCTTGGGCGTGAGGCCGGCGCAAGCGTTCTTCAAGGTGGTATTGCCACTGGCGCGCCCGGCTATCAGCGCCGGTCTGGCGCTGGTGTTGATGGAAACCCTGGCGGATTACGGCACCGTGCAGTATTTCGGGGTGGCGACGTTCACCACCGGCGTCTTCAAAACCTGGTTTGGCCTGGGCAGCAGCATCGCCGCGGCCCAGTTGTCCGCGCTGTTGATGTTGTTTGTGCTGTGCCTGCTGGTTCTGGAGCAACGCGCGCGGCGGCTGTCGCGCTACCATCACACCAGCGCTCGCAACACTCGCCTGGAACCGGTGACCCTGCGCCGGCACGTTGCCCTGGCCGCTTTTTGTCTGTGCGCGGCGCCAGTGTTGTTCGGGTTTATCATCCCCGCCGGCCAGTTGCTGTTATGGGTTATACAGACCTGGCACAGCTCACTGGATAGCAGTTTTTTGGCGCTGGTGTGGAACAGCATGGAACTGGCGTTCATTACCGCCTTGCTGGCGCTGCTGCTGGCGCTGGCGGTGTGCTATACCAGACGTCGCCATGCGGGGCTGGTCACGAACGCGGCCAGCCGCTTGCTCGGTATGGGCTACGCTGTGCCGGGGACGGTCATCGCAGTGGGGGTACTGATCCCCTTCACCTGGCTGGACCGCCACCTGCTGGCCTGGTATGACGCGCTGTTCGGCGCCGGCGCCGGATTGCTGCTGAGCGGCACCATTTTCATCCTGGTATTTGCCTACCTGGTGCGGTTCCTGGCGCTGTCGCTGAACGCGGTCGAAGCCGGGCTGGCGAAAGTCAAACCGTCCATGGACGAGGCGGGACGCAGCCTGGGGGTCAGCGGTTTCAGCCTGTTACGCCGCGTGCATATTCCCATCCTGCGCGGCAGCCTGCTCACCGGGTTGCTGCTGGTGTTTGTGGATGTGTTGAAGGAACTGCCGGCGACGCTGATACTGCGACCGTTCAATTTCAACACGCTGGCGGTACGTGCCTACGAACTGGCTAACGAAGAGCGCCTGGCCGAGGCCGCGCTGCCGGCCCTGGCCATCGTGCTGGCCGGCATCATTCCGGTTATCATACTGAGTCGGGCCATCTCCCGTTCCCGCGCCGCTTATGCTTGAAGTCAAAAACCTGACAGTAGCGTTCGATGACAAGACGGTCATCGCAGCTGTATCCCTGCGCCTGCAGCGGGGCAACATCGGCTGCCTGCTGGGTCCCAGCGGCTGTGGCAAGACTACCCTGTTGCGCACTATTGCCGGTTTTGAGCAGCCCGGCACAGGCGAGGTCTGGCTCAATGACCGGATGGCAAGCAGCCCCAATGCGTTACTGCAGGTAGAGCAAAGAGGTGTGGGCATGGTGTTCCAGGACTTTGCCCTGTTTCCACACCTCACCGCAGAGGATAACATCGCGTTCGGTTTGCAGTGCCTGCCCGACGCTGCACGCCAGACCCGCATAGATGAAGTGGTGCAAATGCTGGCGATCGCCGATTTTCGCCACAAACATCCGCATCAGCTATCGGGCGGTCAGCAACAGCGGGTCGCCATCGCCCGCGCCCTGGCCCCGCGCCCGCACCTGCTGCTGCTGGATGAGCCTTTTTCCAACATGGATGTCGAGTTAAGAGAGCAGATCGCCCGCGAGTTGCGCACCATCCTCAAACAGGACGGTATGACTGCCATCCTGGTGACCCATAATCAGTTGGAAGCCTTTGCCATGGCGGATGAGATCGGCGTCATCCGGGACGGCGGGTTGCTGCAATGGGACAGCGCTTTTAACCTGTACCACCGCCCGTCCGGCCCGCAGGTTGCCGATTTTATCGGTGAAGGTGTATTCCTGGACGGCATCGCCATCAGCCCCACGCAGATCAAGACCGAACTGGGCGTACTGACCGGCGCCGCCCCCCACGGCCACGCGCCGCAAACACAAGTCTCGGTACTGATCCGCCCGGACGACATCGTGCATGACGATAACAGCAAACAAACCGCCACCGTGCGCGACAAGGTATTCCGCGGCGCCGAGTTCCTCTACACCCTCACCCTGCCCAACGGCACCCGCATCCTGAGCCTGGTCCCCAGTCACCACGACCACGCCATTGGCGAGGATATAGGAATTCGGCCGCAGCTGGACCACCTGGTGCTCTTTCAATCTGATATTGCCATGTAGCGGGTCGGGAAGCGGCTGAGCGCAAGGCGCGCCGTGCAAGTACGGGAGTATGCCTGACGCTATTCCCGACAACCCTGAGGTCACTGCTTGCCAAGATGGTCTGCTACCTGGTTGTCAATCGATATTGCTGCAGCCTGCTCTGCGGTTTATCGGGTAGCGTGTACTCTATAACTCGTTTTTCAACCAGTAACCGAATGACTCTGTTAAGTTGGCCGGAAACCTGTTTTTGTCCCAGTTTTCTGGATATTTCTACTTTTGACATGGCGCCTTCAGTCAGAAAACCGACGATGGTAGCTTCCAGCGACTCTAGCTGCGACTCTGACTCTGTCTGCGACTCTGGCTGCGACTCTGGCTGTGACTCTGGCTGTGACTCTGGCTGTGACTCTGGCTGTGACTCTGGCTGCGACTCTGGCTGCGACTCTG
>JAPORZ010000016.1:0-2088 GCA_026709915.1 Gammaproteobacteria bacterium | reverse complement strand
GTGACTCTGGCTGTAACTCTGGTAGCTCGCTGACTTGGTCTCTTACATTATCACTGTGAAGCGCCAAGTCCGGTCTGAATGGAAATTCCACCCACATACCCCCATCTACGCGTAATACAGGTTCAGGGAAACCATTCAGCCGACATGATTTAAGTATTTCACCGATACCTCTTCCCCATGCCTCGATCATTCCCGCCCGGAAAAATGCCTCAGCAATGTCGGGGTTAAACGGAATAGACGTATGCGGCCGGACAAGGTTATCTATGGTCCACCCAGGCGGAAGCTGTCCGGGATTCCATATAACCAGCTTATCGTCATAGACTTTGATTTGAACGGGGATGGAACTGCTGTAATCCTTGTGGGCGACTGCATTGAGTAGCGCTTCGCGCAAGGCATACTCTGCGACCGGAAATGTCTCTTTACGGCGGATGCCCTGGTATGAGATAGCTGCTTTTAAGTACTTGGTTAGCAATATATCAACGATAAGTTCTACCTGTGCCAGAATCGGGCCGCGCACCTCATCCTGATAAGAAAGTGTAGCATCGTCACGGAAGTAGCCGATTTTTACATAAGCGCCACTGATCAACCTGTGTGGCTCGGGGTGAAATAACAAAACGCCCGCCCGTTTCAGGTAGCCTCCGTCGATTAAATTCAGCTTGTCCAGCATGAATTTGTCGGAAACATTCAAGGTTTCCGGGGACAGGCGTTGACTTTCCACGCCCGCACGACGAAACGTTGCCAGCGCTCGCTCGTCCAAATCTTCCACTCCGGGGCCAGGTATGGGGGAACCATCCCAGGTCCGTCCCACCTTTTCCAATAAAAAGCGTTCCAGCGCAGCGCCTTTCAGTACCTGTTTGGTGCTCCCACTACGATAATGGTATTGGCCTTTATAGCTGATGGGTCTGGGGTATGGCTTGACCGTGATGGAAAGAAAGGGAACCGTATTCGACACTTCCAAATTGACATCAACCACAATCCCGAGTGTTGACACGACCTTGTTCGGAATCTCCTCAAGCAGCCGTTCAATGCTCTTCAAACCAAGAACTTTCCCGTTGTCGTCCTTGCCGATTTCCAGCACGCCACCTTGTGCATTGGCAAAACCACAAATCCATTTCAGGTATTCATCCCGCCAGGAAGGTTTCCATTCGATGTGTTGTCCCTCGTTCATGCCGATGGATAACCTTTAGCGATTTGTTTAAATACGTGAAGGAACTCTTGGTAATGGGGTGGCGCTGCCCATTGCTTTAAGCGAAATTGTGGATATTTCTTTTTTAATTTGGTTCGTACATTGTCAAGCGTGACGTGCTTCTCTATGAGCTGTTTTATCGGTATATTTTCTGAATGCACCAAGTAGATTTCCAGATAAATTTCCTTTTCGTTAGTGTTAGGATGAATCACTATAACTGGCTCATCTGGTTTTTCGGAAAGCCTGATCTGAAGAGTCTTAGTCTTCCGCTTGACAGAGATATAGCCCGAAGCCAACAGGTCGTCATGAAGGCTTTTTACTACCCGATAGCCATCCTCTCCTATATTATTTTGGAGATCATCCCAAATCTCATCAGAATCCAGAACTCGCAATTCTAATGGTTTTGTATTCTTTTCGATATAGTCCAGAAGCTCTTGCTCTGCACGGAACCACTCAGACCCTGCTCCTCTGCATTGAATTTCTTTGAATTTCTCGTGTAACTCCTTTTCATGTTTTTCAGCAGATTTCTTGGTCGGAAAGCTCTTGAAACCAATAAACCTGATTGGTTCATGGTTGGAACTCTTTATATTTGCAAATCTGTTTAGTAGTGCGGATTCCTTGGATATGCCTATTTTCACCGCAACGGGAGGATCATCTTTCCCCGCCGCAATGAAATACACAAAGCCCGGTGACTGTTTCCGGGCTTCTTGAGTGCTTTGTTCAGTCATAATGAAAGCCTCTCAGCTTGATGTCGAAAACAATGCATGAAGAAAATACTCCTCCTGACTTTCATAAGGCCACCTCTAAAAATTAGAGGTGGCCGTGCAGCATTATGGACATGCTGCCATTTTTAAGCACGTAAGTGCTTGAAAATGACAAATCGTCAGGATAGACGATTTGCA
>JAPORZ010000091.1 GCA_026709915.1 Gammaproteobacteria bacterium | reverse complement strand
TGATTATCTCCTCATAAATTAGTTTGTTGTTTTGACATCTCCCCAGCGGGAACCAGAGTTATTGTCAAATTTAGTGTATAGCCTCATAGTCAGGCGGCCCGTTGGTGTTGTTCAATAGTCTGTTGTTTGACCCCGTCAATAAACTTCACATTCTCAATCACGTCGGCCAGGTGCTTGAACCCCCGCATAATCCGAGCTTATAGACCATGGTCAGCAGGCTGGTGCGGCTGACACAGCCCCGCGTTCTGGCGGTGTGCAGGCGCACGGTGGCAAATGTAGATTCAATGGGATTGGTCGTGCGGATGGACTGCCAGTGCGCGGCCGGGAAGTCATAAAAGGCCAGTAAGGTCTCGCGGTCCTCGTCGAGGCAGGCGGTCGCCTTCGGGTACTTGTCCTGCTAGATGCGAACAAATCGGTTCAAGGCCTCCAGCGCCTCGTGCAACAACGCCCGGGCGTCGTCGCGTAACAAACTGCTCAAAGGATCTGATTCCGCCGCTGGCTTTTTTAAGGAAACTACCGTATCATTGTGCGTGGTGGTGTACCTCTCTCATGTTGCTGGTTGTCTTTGATAAAAACACCATTTTACAATACCGGGTGCACCGCCTCACTACTCAGCGCATACACCAGAAATGAGCATAACTCTATAGCCATTATCACAAAAGATGACAGGCTGAGATATTACGATGCTCTGGAAATTTCTCAAAGCTCGGACTTGTCACCATTTATCGCTCTTGTCACAGAATGTATAAACGAAAGTCTGGATTTTCACCCACATAATTCACTACTGTGCCCGATTACCTCATTGCACCGTCGATACTCGCCGCCGACATGGCCCGCTTAGGGCAGGAAGTGAAGGCTGTGCTGGGCGCGGGCGCGGATTATATTCATGTGGATGTGATGGATAACCATTACGTGCCGAATCTGACGTTTGGTCCGGTGGTGGTGCGGGCGCTGCGGGATTACGGCATTACTGCGCCCATGGATGTGCACCTGATGATCGAACCGGTGGACCGGATCATCCCGGAGTTTGCCGCGGCCGGGGCTGATATCATCACCTTCCACCCGGAGGCCAGCCGCCATGTGGACCGCAGCCTGCAACTGATCCGGGACCAGGGCTGCCGCGCCGGCCTGGTATTCAACCCGGCGACGCCCCTGGATACTGTTGCGCATGTTGTCGATAAGCTGGACATGATACTGATCATGTCCGTCAACCCCGGCTTTGGCGGGCAGAGTTTCATTCCCGCGGCGCTGGACAAGTTGCGGGCGGCGCGGGCGCTCATCGACGCCTCGGGCCGGGACATCCGGCTGGAGATCGACGGGGGCGTGAACGCGGATAACATTGCGACCATTGCCGCGGCCGGCGCGGATACGTTTGTCGCAGGTTCGGCGATTTTCGGCAGTGGCGACTACGCCGGCGCCATTGCGGCAATGAGAACGGCATTGACCGTTGCGGGGTAACTACGCCATGCTGCTGTTCGACAATTACGACTCCTCCCCGGCGCTCCCGTCCGGATGCAGGTAGCAAGTTATGCTGTTAATGATCGACAATTACGATTCGTTCACCTACAACCTGGTTCAATACTTCGGTGAACTGGGTCAGAAGGTGGACGTATATCGCAACGACCAGGTCACCCTGGAACAGATTCGAGCGCTGGGCCCGGAACATATCGTGATCTCTCCCGGCCCCTGTACACCCAACGAAGCCGGGATCTCGGTTGCCGTGATCAACGAGTTCATGGATAAAATCCCCATCCTGGGGGTGTGCTTGGGACACCAGAGCATCGGTCAGGCGCTGGGCGGGCGCATCGTTCATGCCGGCCGTATCATGCACGGCAAGACCTCCGATATCCATCATCGTAATACGGATGTGTTCGCCGGCCTGGAAAGCCCGTTCGTAGCGACCCGTTACCATTCCCTGGTCATCGAACAGGACTCGCTGCCGGACTGTCTGGAAGTCACGGCCTGGACCTGCTCACAAGACGGGGAAATGGATGAAATCATGGGAGTCAGACACAAGGACTACCCCGTTTATGGCGTGCAGTTCCATCCTGAGTCGATACTGACCACTTTCGGCCATCACCTGCTCAGGAACTTCCTGCAGTTGCACTGATGAATTTTCAAACGGCGCTGAACCAGGTCATCAACCGGACGGATCTGTCTGCTGAGGCCATGCGGACAGTGATGCAGGACCTGATGTCGGGCCGGCTCAGCGACGCGCAAATCGGCGGATTCCTGGTGGCGTTGAGGATGAAGGGCGAAACTATTGAGGAAATCAGCGCCGCAGCCGCAGTCATGCGTGACTTCGCCGTGCGGGTGGATGTGGACAGCCCGGCCCTGGTGGATATCGTCGGCACTGGCGGCGACGGTGCCCGCACCTTTAATATTTCCACTGCGGCCTCTTTTGTCATAGCCGCCGCGGGGGGGAAGGTTGCCAAACACAACAACCGTTCCATCTCCGGCATATCCGGCAGCGCCGATGTGCTGGAACAGGCGGGCGTCAAGCTCGGTCTGCAACCGGAACATGTGGCCACATGTATCAAGCAGGTGGGCGTGGGCTACATGTTTGCGCCAGCGCACCACCCGGCTACCCGCTACGCCGCCGCGCCGCGCCGGGAACTGGCTACCCGCAGCATCTTCAACCTGCTCGGGCCCCTGACCAATCCGGCCTTTGTCAGGCGCCAGTTGATCGGTGTGTACCAGACACAATGGCTGGACGTGTTTGCCCGAGTGCTGCAACGGCTTGGCAGCGAACACAGCATGGTGGTGCGAGCACAGGACGGCCTGGATGAGATCAGTCATGCCGCGGCGACTGATGTGGTTGAGCTCAAGGACGGTCATATCACAAAATTCCAGATAACGCCGCAGCAATTCGGCATAAAACCCGGCAACCTGTCTGATCTGGTGGTGACCAGCGCCGCACACAGTTATGAGCTTATGCTGGCAGTGCTGGAGGACCAACCGGGGCCGGCCCGCGACATCGTGTTGTTGAACGCAGGGGCGGCCATTTACGTGGCCGGTCTGGCACCGAACCTGATTCAGGGTGTAGAACTTGCCCGGCAAGCTGTTGCCACGCGCGCGGCGCTGAAAAAATTGCAAGAACTGGCAGCCCTGACCAACAGTCTGGGCGCTTAAGCGAACCTCTAAAAATGCCATCCGTGGCGTTTTTAGACCCGGAAACGGAAACGTGCGATTTTCCGTTTCCGTCATTTTCAAGCGCTGACGCGCTTAAAAATGGCAGCATATCCATAATGCTGCACGGCCACCTCTAATTTTTAGAGGTGGCCTTAAACGGGAATTTATTATGAGCACAGCCGACATCCTGACGACCATTCTGGCCGGCAAACGGGAATGGATTGCCGCAAGGCAAGCCGCCGTGCCGTTGGCGCAACTGCAGCAACAGGCCGCGACCGCGGCGCCGTGTCGGGGGTTTCATCAGGCGCTGCGCAAGGGCATTGACAGCGGCCAACCTGCAATCATTGCCGAACTTAAAAAAGCCTCACCCAGCAAAGGCGTCATTCGCCCGCACTTCGACCCGACCGCACTGGCCCGCACCTATACACAAGCCGGGGCTACATGCCTGTCGGTGCTGACCGATGAGAAATTTTTCCAGGGCGCCGATGCGCACCTGCAACAGGCCCGGGCGGCCACCCACCTGCCGGTATTGCGCAAGGATTTCATCATCGACCCGTACCAGGTCTATGAGTCCCGGGTCATTGGGGCCGATTGCATTTTACTGATTGTGGCCGCCTTGGAGGATGTGCTCATGCAGGAGCTGACGGCGCTGGCCGGCGAGTGTGGCCTGGATGTGCTGGCAGAAGTGCATAGCCGCGAGGAACTGGAGCGGGCGCTGCTGCTGCGCACACCGCTGGTTGGCATCAACAACCGTAACCTGCATACCTTCGAGATTTCCCTGCAAACCACGTTGGACCTGTTGCCGGACATGTTTCCCGATCGCACCGTGGTCACCGAAAGCGGCATCCACAGCCGCGCGCAGGTCGAACTGATGCGCAATAATGACGTGCACGCATTTTTAATTGGAGAATCCCTGTTGCGTGCCGAGGACCCCGGGGTAGCACTGCGCGCGTTGCTGAATTGATAGACCATCTACCTCTAAAAATTTGCGTAAAATACGTATATTATGGAAACCTCTAAAAATGCCCTCCGTGGCACTTTTAGAGACGCCTTTATATCAAGGATAAAAGATAATATGTTCGACTCAAGCATAAAGATTGCTGATCAATACAGCCCGGATGAGCAGGCGG
>JAPORZ010000140.1 GCA_026709915.1 Gammaproteobacteria bacterium | reverse complement strand
CGCTTCCTGAGATCGGACGGCCGCCGCCGGGCCGCAATTCGTCCTCTGTGACAGCCGCAAGGAACCCTCTGAAACTGCTCACCGTGGCATTTTCAGAGGTTACCATAAGTCACTCGCTGAATTCGTTGCATTTCTATCGTTATATCCGTTACAATTCTATCGCTGAGTTCGTTACAATTCTATCGTTATATCCGTTACAATTCTATCGCTGAACTCGTTGCATTTCTATCGCTGTATGCGTTATAATTCTATCGCTGAACTCGTTGCATTTCTATCGCTGTATGCGTTATAATTCTATCGCTAATTGTTGGTATAGAGATGTTTTACCAGTTACATGACTTATCAATCCCGCATTGTCGATACAGAGTTGGAACAGCAACTTTCTGCTGCGGGCGGGGTCGTTATCGAAGGCCCTAAAGCCTGCGGGAAAACGGCTACTGCCAGACAGAGAGCTGCGAGTGAGGTACTGCTGGATGTGGATGAAGAGGCCAAACGCACAATTGCAATCGATGCTGCTTTGGTTCTGGATGGCGCAACGCCGCGCTTAATCGATGAGTGGCAACTCGAACCCGGCGTCTGGAACCATATCCGCCGGGCTGTTGATGCGCGCGCGCGTTCCGGCCAGTTCATCCTCACGGGCTCGGCTGTGCCTGCGGATGATATTACCCGACATACGGGAGCGGGGCGTCTGGCGCGCCTGCGCATGCGGCCGATGTCCCTGTTCGAGACCGGACACTCATCTGGCGAGCTGTCATTGGCGGACCTGCTTAATGGCGCGCCGCCGCGCAGTCCAAGAGCCGAATTGTCCGTCAGGAAAGTGGCTGAACTGGTGTCCACCGGAGGCTGGCCAAGCCATCTGGGTCGTTCTCCAAAGTCCGCGCAACAGAGCAACCGACATTACCTCGCCGAGATTTGCCGGAGTGACATCGAACGGGTAGATGGAATACGGCGGGACCCGGTGAAAGTCGGCCGCTTTCTGCAGTCCTTGGCACGCAATGTGGCTACCCAGGCAGCGGTGTCAACCCTGATCAAGGATGTGGGCGGTGCAGACAACATTTTGCGAGAGAACACGGCGCATGAATATCTGGCGGCGCTTGAACGGCTGATGATCGTTGAGGATCAACCGGCATGGGCGCCTCATTTACGTTCAAAGTCGAAGTTACGGGGCACACCCAAGCGGCATTTCGTCGACCCTTCCCTGGCAGTGGCAGCCCTGCGCGCAGGCCCTGATGGATTATTAAAAGATCTCAACCTGCTTGGCTTGCTGTTCGAATCCATGGTGATTCGCGATTTGCGCATTTACGCCCAAGCCGCCGAGTCCGAGGTGCTGCAATACCGTGACAATACGGGTCTGGAAGTGGATGCTATCATCCAGGCCGGAGATGGGCGCTGGGCGGCTTTTGAGGTCAAGCTGGGAGCGGCTCGCGTTGATGAGAGCGCTGCCAACCTGCTGAAGTTCGCCGAACGGGTGGATCTGAACCGGTGCGGTAAACCGTCGGTGCTTGGCGTGATCGTATCGGACGGCTATGGATACGTGCGTGCAGACGGCATAAGCGTGCTTCCAATCGGCGCCCTGGGCCCGTGAGCATGCAGCAGCTTTAACCCCAGAGGTTCCCTGAACCGGTTCGTGCCATTGAACGAAGACCAGCTACTTCTGAGCTTGCGCCAGGGCCTGACGGCGCTGGGCCTGGACCCGCAGTCCTGTCCCTGTGAGGCGTACCTCCAGTACCTTGATCTGCTTGTAAAATGGAACCGCGCTTATAATCTGACCGGGGTGCGCGATAAACGGCGCATGGTCCACGCGCATGTGCTCGACAGCCTTGCCGCGCTGCCGTATATCCGGGGGAGCCGCGGTCTCGACATAGGCGCCGGCGCCGGACTGCCAGGTTTCATCCTGGCGCTGACGCAGCCGGAGGTGGAATGGACCTTGCTGGATGCAAACGGCAAGAAAATCCGTTTCCTGCAGCAACTTGTGTTCGAGCTGAAGACTGAAAATGTGGTGATCGTCCACTCCCGGGCGGAGAAGTTCTTGTCATCCGTACCTTATTCATCCATTATTTCCAGAGCGTTCGGTTCCCTGGCCGATTTCTACCGGGCTGTGGCGCATTTATTGCGGCCGGACACCCGTCTGCTGGCGCTGAAAGGCAGGGCGCCGGCTGCAGAATTGCGGGAAGTGGCCGAATTGGACGTATCCGTCTCGGTGGAACAACTGCAGGTCCCCGGTATCGACGCACACCGGAGTATGGTAATCATGCAATGTTAAAGCACGACATCGCTCCCACTCCCCTGGAGTGCCCCTGGAGGGAGAGCGCCGGGGTAAGAGAAATGGTCAGTCAGGTTTGCCGTAATATCCGGTTTGACGCGCTGGCAGGTTTGACGAAATAACCGCCTGATGGGCTTGTTCAAAAGACAAAACGCCAGCATCGTGGCCATCACCAACCAGAAGGGCGGTGTGGGTAAAACCACAACCAGCGTCAATCTGGCGGCATCCCTGGCCTCCGCAAAACGCAAGGTATTGCTCATTGACCTCGATCCTCAAGGCAACGCCACCATGGGCAGCGGCATCGACAAAACCGCGCTGGAAACAAGTGTCTATGACGTGCTGGCAAGCAATACCAGTCTGGCAGAAGTGTTGCTGCCGGCGCCAGCGGGCGACTATGACTTAGCGCCCGGCAACGCCGACCTGACCGGCGCCGAAGTGGTGTTGTTACAGGAACAAGGCCGGGGCAAGCGGTTGCAGGAGGCGCTGTTGCCGTTGCGTCAGCGCTACCAGTATATTTTCATCGACTGTCCGCCCTCATTGAACATGTTGACGGTGAACGCACTGGTCGCCGCCGACAGCGTGATCATCCCCGTCCAGTGCGAGTACTATGCCCTGGAAGGCCTGAGCGCGCTGCTGGACACCATCGAGCAAATTCGCCGCCATTACAACCCGCGCCTGAAAATTGCGGGACTGCTGCGCACCATGTATGACGCCCGCAACAAGCTGGCGTCGCAGGTTTCAGAGCAACTGCTGGAACATTTCGGCGATAAGGTGTTCCGCACCATCATCCCGCGCAATGTGCGCCTGGCAGAGGCGCCCAGCCATGGCCTGCCTGTTATAAAATATGACAGAACCTCGCGTGGCGCCGTCGCTTACCTCAGCCTGGCCGGCGAGGTGATAAACCGTGAATAACAGGTACATTTACACAGCAAAGCAACCATGTCAGTGAGACCCGAATGAACGCAAAAAAACGAGGACTGGGCAGGGGCCTGGAGGCCTTACTGGGCCCGGCGCCTGTGCCCGAGGCCGCAAACGACGCCACGTCGGGGGAATTACGCACCCTGCCGGTGGACTTGTTGCAACGGGGCGCAAACCAGCCGCGCCTGGAGTTTGACGCGGCTGCATTGCAGGAACTGGCCGACTCCATCCGCGCACAAGGGCTGTTGCAGCCGGTTCTGGTCAGGCCCCTGGCTGCTTCCGATCACTACGAGATCATCGCCGGCGAGCGGCGCTGGCGCGCCGCGCAACTGGCCGGCTTGTACGAAATTCCCGCGCTCGTGCGCGCCTTCGATGACCAGCAGGCCACCTGCATTGCGCTGATAGAGAATATCCAGCGCGCAGACCTGAGCCCGCTGGAACATGCCCGCGGCCTGGCGCGCCTGGCGCAAGAGTTTGCCATGACCCACGACGCCATTGCCGAGGCGGTCGGGCGCTCACGCGCGGCCGTTACCAACATGCTGCGTTTGCTGGAGTTGTGCGATGAAGTCAAACAACTGCTGGAAAGCCGGCAACTGGAGATGGGTCACGCCCGCGCCCTGCTCACCCTGAGCGAGCAGCAGCAAAGATGGGCGGCCCAGCAGATCATCAAGTCGGGCCTGTCGGTACGCGCCACCGAAGCCCTGGTACGCCGCCTGCAAAAGGCAAAGAACGTATTCACACCCGGACCAGACCGAACTGACCCCAACATCCGCCTGCTGGAAACCGAACTATCCGACGACTTAGGCGCCACCGTCACCATCCAACAGCAAAAAAAAGGCAACGGCACCCTGCGCATTACCTACAGCTCTCTGGCGCAACTGGACGGCATCCTGGCGCGGATACGGAAGAGATAAACGACGCGGCTAAATATCGCACTAATGGCCTAGAAGTTTACCAAGTTACAAAACTGCTGGTGAGCCAGGACGACTGCATGCTCAAAATCCCGGAATTTGATATTGACATTCAATATTATTTCTATACCATCATCCCTCTATGCATAGTCCAGTGCAGTAAGCAAAGACACCACCATTCGCTCTTTGCCGAACCACTGGA
>JAPORZ010000085.1 GCA_026709915.1 Gammaproteobacteria bacterium | reverse complement strand
GGAAATGAAAAAGTGTGATTTTTCATTTCCCTCATTTTCAATCACTTACGTGATTAAAAATGGCAGTATATCCCTATACTGCAAAGGCGCCTCTAATTTTTAGAAGCGCCTTTATGAAAACCGCAGGTGACCTGAGGATTCTACCCGGTGCGCAGCGTGATGAAAACAACTGAACAGTCCCACAAATGGGTATTGACCGATGTTTCCGGCTTGACTGATTTTTCCGCGGACTTCAGAAACTACTGTGAAGAGAAGCAGCTCGATGAGGGAAAAATCTTTGAACTGGAACTGTCGCTTGAGGAACTCATAGTCAATTCCTTTACGCACGGTTACAAGAATGTTGGAGCCGGCACCGTTACTATTGAAGTGGAAGATATCGGCTCTGATATAAAGATCAGTCTGCAAGACAAGGCCCCGCCTTTTGATCTGGTCAGGCAGGCGCCGGCGCCGCGGCTTGGAGGAGAAGACGGAGAACCGGAATCCGGGGGCGAAGACGAGGCAGTGTCAGACCCGGGGGCGGAGCTGGAGGAAAAGGAGGAAAAAGTAGGTGGACTGGGCATACACCTGGTAAAAAGCCTCAATGACCGGGTTGAGTATTACGGCTCAAAGGATGGCAACATAGTGGTGATTATCAAGTCAAAGTTGTAGCTTTCAGGAACCCCTGAATTTCATAAGGCCACCTCTGAAAATGCCCTTCGTGGCATTTTCACGGCCCATTATTTCCCCATGTACTGAAAGGACAGGATGGTAATGTCGTCGAACTGTTCGGCCCGGCCGATGAACCTGACGACGTTGCGGAAAACCGCGTTGGTCATATCCTTGGCCGAATCAAACGTATTCTTTTCCAGCAGTTTCTCCAGCCGCTCGTCGTCATAGAATTCATCCCGTATATTCTGCGCCTCGGTGACGCCGTCGGTGTAGAGCAGTATCATGTCGCCAGGCTCCATGGTAATGGATTGCTGCTGGTACTCCACACCATCAAAAGTGCCCACCAATGGCCCCTGGACTTCCTGCAGGCAGACCAGCTCGCCGGTGTGTTTTTTGATGTACGGCAGGTTATGTCCGCCATTAGTAAGGAGCAACTGCCCGCTACGCAAGTCCATAATGCCGACGATCAGCGTGACGAACATATTGCTCTCGTTGTTCAGAGACAACTCATTGTTGACCCGGGTAACGATGTCCTGGGTCTGATCGGTCTGGTCCAGCACCTTGTTCAGCAACGCCTTGCTCATTGACATGAACAGCGAGGCCGGTATGCCTTTGCCGGATACGTCGCCCACACAGAAATAGACCTTGTCATCCGGCAGCAGTGAAAAGTCGTAAAAGTCGCCCGAGACGCTCTGCGCCGGTTTCAGGAAGGCCTCCAGACGAAACCCCTCTCCCTCAATGGGTTCCGGCAACATATCCATCTGCACCTTCTGACCAATCTTGAGGTCTTGCGCCAGCTTGTCATTGTGGGATTTGATTGTCTTGAAGGCGAGCTTGAGCTTCTCATTGGCCTTGGTAATGCTGGTGCGACTCCAGATTGACATCAGGGTAAGCACCAGGACCATGAGCGCGGTTAACCCACTGCCGGCCATGGTCTGTTTGGTAAAGGCTCTGGACGTGGCAAATGCGTCCTCACTTTTGAACTCATTGATAATGCCGAAACCGTAGGTATTGTTCCAGCTCCAGTAGCCGATGACTGCCTCGCCCAGATAGTTTTTATACTCCTGTAACTCACCGCCACTGTCTCCGGTAATCACGCGCCTGACGGACAGGGGCAGCTCGGCGTTGGCGCCGGTTTTGCCGAGCGGCGCGGCGTACATGCCTACAATGGATTGCGTTGCTGACGTTATCCAGCCCTGGTCAAGGATCTGTTCTTTCCAGCGTGGTTCACTGATAAAACGGCCCTGATGGTCAACCAGATAAACCTCGCCATAATTACCGGCGTAGCCGCGCCGCAGAATCTTGCTCAACTTACGCTTTGGAGACGCCGTGACGAAGACTGCCCCCTTGTTCTCACCAATTAACGAACCGAAAATGATATGGTCTGACAACAACTCGTCAGTGGCTTCCCGATTCGGGAAATTGACAATCGTCTGCTCGGTCTGCAAGCGCTCCCTGACGCCCTCGGGCAAGACAAAATATTTCCCCGTCAGGTCTGCTCGATTGCTGGACAGCACAATACCGTCCGCGTCCACGATCAGGTAGTTATCGAATATTTCAGGCTGGGCAATGCGGGCCTGCTCAGCCAGCGTTTGCAGTGTCGGATCAATCAGGCCGGACCCGCTTTGCTCCGCCCCGGGAGGCATACCAGCCAATACGGGAGACAGCTTGTCGGCATCCGCCTCATTTATCCACCGGGAGGTTTGCTGGAGCGTCTCCTGACTGAGCGCCTCGGCAAACGCGGTTGCCTCCTGGGTGGTTTCATGCAGCCACTCCAGTACTGCGTCGCGGCGGGCATCTAAAGTAAATTTCAACTCGTCGCGCACCTGAGTGGTGGCTTGAATCCGGTTTTCGCTCAAGAACCACCCGGACAGGCCCAGAATCAGGAAGGTAATAATAATGGCGGCCGTGACCAGTGGCCAGTTCTGCCAGAAGGTGCCCAGAAAAATCTGCAGGGAGGTGGCCTCTGTTGCGGTTTTCCCGCCGGTTTGTTGTGGCGCTTCGTCCTTGCTGGTCATTCTTCGCACCATCGCATCACGCGCTGAGGTTTTGCCCTCGGTCTCGGCGGAGGTATAACCGCTGGCAGCCAGTCGTTGCGCCAACCGCGACTTCCCACTCTGCGCGGTTTTTCGCTGCCAGGTCCACCAGCCGCCCAAGACCAGGGATACCAGCGCCAGCACGGTAGCCAGACTTAAGGTCATCAGCAACACCAGGTTAGTCCGCTTTTGCGTATCGGCATAGCGCGCCAGTTGCCCCGAAGTTCGGTGATCGATGAGGTCGAAAAAATCTTCCAGCGGCGCCATGATCCTTGCCTTGGCGCGGTGATAGGCATTGCTGTGCAGCAGTTCGCGTGCCAGTTGCCGGTCTGGTTGTCCCTTGCGGTAACGCCCGGTGGCGTCTTCAAAAATGCCCTCCATGGCGTTCATTGCCTGGTTCTCCAGACCGACCAGTTGGTTGGATTCGTTTTTTGTTTCCTCCAATAATGCGAATTCCGATTCGGTGAATTCCGCTTCTTTCATTAACTGCCGCAACGATTTGGGCGGCGTATCCACGCGGGGGGGCATACCTGTGGATGCCATAAAGTCCCAGTAGATTTTATGATAGTCCACGGGACGCGGCGCGTCGCCGTTCCTGATAGCCAGGATTTTCTCAAAATACTCCTTGAACCGAGGGTCGCCGGTCACCGCGTAGGTTCTGGCCATACGGGTAAGGTCATCGGAACTTTGCCGCAACTCGTCAGCCAGCAGGTAGGACTGGTACCTGCGCGTGGAGGCTTCCACAATCTTGTCATCATACCTGCTTGTTTCCAGGTACATGAACATGCCCAGCAGCAGCAACACCAGCAGGGATGCAAAAATAATCAGGAAGTGTTTTTGTAGATCCATCGCTAATCAGAAAAAAAAGAAAGTGCCGTTACATTATAACCACAAACGGGCGTCATGGGCGCCTCTAAAAATGCCCGCTACGCGCCGCTTGCGTTACCAGTCAGGACTGCCCGCCACAAAGGCGCCGCTAAAAATCAGAGGCGCCTTTGCAGTATGGCGATATGCCGTCTCTGCAAACGCCATGGCGAGCATTTTCAGGTGGCTTCTAAAACGGGATATCGTCATCAACGAATTCCCGGTCATTGCCGGGCGGGTTGTTGCCTGCCGCCGGCGCCGCGGCAGCGGCTGGCGCCGGCGCCTGTGCCGGCGCCGACGCTCGGGCAAAGTCTTCGCCGCCGCCTTTACTATCGAGCATCTGCATTTCGCCGCCCACAATCTCGGTGGTATAGCGGTCGTTACCGTCCCGGTCCTGCCATTTACGCGTCTGCAAGCGGCCTTCGACATAGACCTTCGAGCCTTTGCGTAAATATTCTGAGACTATCTCTGCCAGCCGACCGAAAAAGACGACGCGATGCCATTCGGTGCGTTCCTGCTGGTCGCCCGTTTCCTTGTCCCGCCACGTATCCGACGTCGCCAGACTGACATTGGCGACCGGCGAGCCACCGGCCGTGTACCTTACATCCGGGTCGTTCCCCAGGTTTCCGATAAGAATGACTTTATTGATTCCTCTGGCCATAATTACACTCCTTTCATACGATTGGTTTGGTTAAGGCCACCTCTAAAAATTAGAGGTGGCCGTGCAGCATTATGGATATGCTGCCATTTTTAAGCACGT
>JAPORZ010000144.1 GCA_026709915.1 Gammaproteobacteria bacterium | reverse complement strand
GCATGGAAGTTTTCCATGATTTTGTCCGGGGTCAGTCCTTTCACTGCCAGGATGAAGGGGAAGCCGAATTTCTGCCGGTAGCGCCGGTTCAGGTCGGCCAGTAGCGCCACTTGGGCGTCGTGCTCCTGTTGCAGGCCGGCGCGGGCCTGTTCGTTGGCGGAGTAGCCGGTTAAGGGTTTTTGGGCGCCGAGTTCCGGGTGTGCTCGCAGCAGCTTGAGCTGCGTTTCCCGGTCGGCGTTCCGGACCGTACTGAAAAGGGTTTCAACCAGGGTTGGGGCGCTGTCAAACGGCGCGCATTGCCAGGCTGCCTGGGCTACCCAGGGAGAATCTTCAAACACACCAGCAAACACCTTGATAAACGCGTTTCGTCCCATCTCATTGATTTCAATCAGATTATATTGACGGTTCATAATATTACCGAGTTATCCCGGCGCCATAGCAACCGGCTTGTGGCGAACAGGACGAACAGCAGACTGACTGCAATGAATACCACTGGGAAGCCGCCGGGGTCGCGGATGTCCATGGCCATGCCGGTCAGCGGTGGCCAAATCAGGCTGCCCAGGCCCCATAACATGCCGAGTGAAACATTTGCCGTCACCAGATCCCTGCCGCGGAAATGCTGGCCGATGAGGGTCAGCACCGCCGTGTAAATGCCGGCAAATGCGCCGCCCCAGCCGAACAGCAACAGATAGAGGAAGATACCGGAATTCATGGCGTAAGGCAGCAGGATGGCGCCGAGCAGACTGCCCAGGCCGCAGCATACCAGCACCCCGTAGCGATTAAAGCGATCCGCTAACCAACCCATGGGGTAAGACAGCACAACGCCGCCCAGACCGGCAACCGTCAGCATGACTGCGGCGCTGGCCTCGCTCATGCCACTACGAATGCCGTACACCGGCAGTAATGAATTCCCCGCCGTTTCCTTGGCGGAGAACAACAGCACCGCGACCACCAACGTCGGCGCTACCCATACGAAGCTGAGAATATTGAACGAAGGCTCATCCTGGGTGGATAAACGGTGCGCGCCGGTCCATAGCAACGGTAACGCGGCCAGGGCGATGGCGCCGGCTCCTATCAGGAACGGCGTCCAACCCTGTATGCCCACCGCCGGTATCACCAGTGGCCCCAGGGCAATGGTAGCCGCGAGCAGACCGTTGTACAGACCCATCAACCGCCCCCGGTTGGCGTCGGTAACAATTTCGTTGATCCAGGTCTCGCTGGTCACCAGCAAACAGTTGGTCATGGCCCCCAGGGAGATACCCAGAGCGAACCAGGCATACAGATGATCAAAGCGTGGAAACTGCAACAACGTCACCAGGTCCAGCGCCAGCACCAGTAACAGGAAACGCTGCATACCGAGTTTCTCAACCAGTACCGGAATGAACGGGGTGGACAGGAAGATACCGATAGCGGGCATGGCGGCATTGAGTCCGATGAGGCTGCGGTCGATGCCCCGCGCCTCCAGCAACAACGCCAGCAACGGCCGGCTCAGGCCCAGGGTGAAGCCATACATGACCACGCAGGCGAAGATCGCATAAAGCGCCCTGTTGTTATTCGTCATGAGGTTTTTTCAAGCCAGGGATGTGTCTCATACCAATGCCTGGCTATTTCCACCCGTCGGCAAATCCAGACCCCCTGGTGTTGTTGCACGTAATCCAGGAACCGCGCCAGCGCCGCGGCCCGCCCCGGCCTGCCGACGATGCGGCAATGCAGCCCGACCGACATCATTTTCGGTGCGGTCTCCCCTTCCCTGTAGAGCAGGTCGAAAGTATCCTTGAGGTAGCTGAAAAATTGATCGCCGCTGTTAAAGCCCTGGTTGGTGGTAAAACGCATGTCGTTGACATCCAGGGTGTAGGGTATCACCAGGTGCGCGCGGTTGTTCACTACCTCCCAATAGGGCAAATCGTCCGCATAGGAATCTGCGTCATACAAAAAGCCGCCGTGTTCAACCACCAGGCGCCGGGTCTGCGGGCTGTCGCGCCCGGTGTACCAGCCCAGCGGTGGGCTGCCGGTCATTGCGGTCAGAGTCTGCACGGCCAAGCTGATGTGTTCACGCTCGGTCGCCTCATCCACACACTGGTAATTGATCCAGCGCCAGCCGTGGCAGGCGATCTCATGGCCATCCTTGAGCATGGCCTGTAGCGCCTCAGGATGGCGCTGCAAGGCCATCGCCACTCCGAACACGGTGACCTTGATGTCGCGCTCGCGAAAGATGCGCAACAGGCGCCAGAGACCGGCTCGGCTGCCGTATTCATACAGCGATTCCATGCTCTTGTGGCGCACACCGGCAAATGCCTCGGCGCCGATGATCTCGGATAAAAAGGTCTCGGACGCGGCATCGCCGTGTAACACGGAGTTTTCTGCGCCTTCCTCGTAATTGAGCACGATCTGCAGCGCCAGGCGCGCGCCGCCGGGCCAGCGCGGGTCAGGCGGGCGCCCGCCGTAGCCGATCAAATCACGGGGATAACCTGTTTTACTCATAACAGGCTAATCGTACAGGTGATAACCGGAAAAAACCATTATAATGACCCGGATAATGGTCCGAATAATGGCGCGGCCAGCACACTTTTGAACACATCTACCAGAGATACGTAGTATAAATGAGCGAAGATTTACGACTGCAAGACCTCAGGCACGCGTTTGCTGACCTTGCAGATGAGCGCATGGGCAGCAAGACGATTTATTGCACGGACGAATTCTTTGCCCCCGTGGAAAACCTGCTGAAAACCAATGAACCCATAAGCATTCCCGACAAGTTTACCGATGAGGGCAAGTGGATGGACGGCTGGGAGTCCCGACGCCGGCGTGGCGGGGGGCATGATTACTGTATCGTACAGTTTGGCATCTCTGGCATTATCAAGGCGGTGGATGTGGATACCCGGCATTTCACCGGGAATTACCCGGCCCAGGCCGCGCTGGATGTCTGTAATTCCACCACGCCGCCGGACGCGGCCACCCGCTGGACGGCGCTCATTCCCAGGACCAGACTGCAAGGTGATGCCCACAACCTGTTTGCTTCCGATAATACTGACATCTGGACCCACGCCCGCTTAAATATCTATCCCGATGGCGGCGTGGCGCGCCTGCGCATTTACGGCAACGCCTACCGCGACTGGTCCAAAATTGACGACAAGCAGTTTATCGACCTTGCCGGGGTGGAAAACGGCGGGCGCGCAGTGGCCTGTAACGATGAACATTTTGGCAGTATGGGCAACATCATCATGCCCGGACGCGGCCTCAACATGGGCGACGGCTGGGAAACCCGCAGGCGTCGGGATAACGGCCATGACTGGCTCATCCTGCAACTCGGTCACGCCGGCATTATTGACACTATTAACGTGGATACCGCTTTTTTTCGGGGCAATTATCCGGACCGCGTGAGCCTGGACGCCTTGTATCGTCCCGGGTTGAACAAGGATACGCCGCCCCCGGAAGGGCTCGCCCGACATGACGCGCCAGGGCGGAACCCGGATGCCTTGCTCAACAACGGCGCCACCTGGCAGCCGCTGTTGACAGAACAAAAACTGCGACCGGACCGGGAACATCTTTTCAAAAAAGAGCTGCAAGACGTGGGGCCGGTCAGCCATATCAGGGTAAATATCCACCCCGACGGCGGCATCAGCCGGTTGCGCGCGTATGGCTACAAATACACAAAGTAACCTCTCAATGCCCGGCTGCCTGCTCGCCCTGACAACTGTTACTCTACCAGGAACCTCTGGTTTTCAGGGGCGCCTTGCACTTGGGAAAAGCACCCGAATGAGCTTGAATTTGTCCCCCCACCTATTGCACAACTAAGCAGATGGAAAAATTTTATATTCGCTCCCAGGCATTGCTGGAAGATTCATTCCGACTGGCCGCAGATATTTATGCCAGCGGCTTCCGCCCTCATTTTATTGTCGGGATCTGGCGCGGCGGCTCCCCGGTCGGTATCGCAGTGCAGGAGTACTTCGAGTTCAGAGGGGTGCAGACGGATCACATCGCCATCCGCACCTCCTCGTACACCGGCATTGGCCAGCAGTCGAAAACCATCCGGGTGCACGGCCTGCATTACATCATCGAGAACGTGAATGCGGAGGATTCCCTGCTCATCGTCGATGACGTATTCGATTCCGGCAGGAGCATCCGGGCGGTGCTGGATGAATTGGCGGAGAAGACCCGGCGCAATATGCCAATCGATCTGAAAATTGCTTGCCCCTGGTACAAGCCTGACAGCAACAAAACCGACATCGTGCCGGACTATTACATCCACGAAACCGACCAATGGCTGGTCTTCCCCCACGAACTGGCGGGCCTGACGATTGAGGAGATCAGGGCGGGAAAAGAGGACTTGAGCAATATCTGTGATTTGCTGGAGTA
>JAPORZ010000154.1 GCA_026709915.1 Gammaproteobacteria bacterium | reverse complement strand
TGCAGATATTAATTCGGGAACACCTGCGTCGAATGGCAGGTGATGAACTGATGAGAATGACGGATAAGTGTCGTCAGGCTGATGGCAAACTACTGCCAATGACCTGGGATGAAATAAACGCAACATAACGGGGCGGCTTTCGGGTCGCCCCGTTATGTTGCGTTTATTTCGATTATAGACTAGTATCGCTAGAGCTGATTTGGCAAATTAACTTCGAGCAAACCGAATCCGAACCTGCCGTACCGGAGAATTTCAATGATGATTGAGCGAGCATACGAGCAATTACCTGACCAGGAAACAGTGCAACTGGCTCGTGTCGGCGCGTCTGATCTGGAGCGATTGCTGAATAAATTGCCGGAATCGGACATGCACGGTATCAAACTGGACGGACAACACCTGATTCTGCCGCGCCAAGCGCTCGTTCTTCTCAGGGACCTGCTGGCTGATATGGCGCAGGGAGATGCGGTCGCTGTGGTTCCTCTTCATTCAGAAATGACGACACAACAGGCGGCTGATTTCCTGAATGTGTCCAGGCCCTACCTGATTACACTGCTGGAGCGAGGCAGATTACGCTATACGAAAGTGGGAACACATCGGCGTATCCAATTCAAAGAACTGATCGCGTACAAGGACAAAATCAGGAAACAAAGTTCAGATGCCATGGATGAGCTGGTGAAACTCGCCCAAGAAAACAATCTGGGCTATTGATGGACTTTGTGGTTGTGTACGATGCGTGCGTGCTCTATCCCGCACCTGTCAGGGACTTGCTCATGGAGATTGCCATATCGGGCTTGGCCCGGGCCAAGTGGACAGAGCGGATTCACCAGGAGTGGATGTCCAGTCTGGTGGCAGACCGCCCGGACATTGAGAGCCGCATTCAACAAACAAAAAAGCTGATGGATATCGCCATCCCCGACGCCTTGGTTACGCATTATGAGTCACTGATTGATGGCATAACGTTGCCCGATGCGAGGGACCGACACGTACTGGCGGCCGCCATCAAGTGTGACGCCCGGATGATCATTACCGCAAACCTGAAGGATTTCCCGCAGGAATATCTGGTGCCTCACGGCATAGAAGCAATTCATCCCGACCAATTTATAGGGCAGCAATTCGGATTGAATCAAGACACTGTCATTGCCTGCGCCAAGCGTATTCGCGCCCGACTACGAAATCCTGAAAAAAATGCGGATGAGTACCTTGAGATACTGTCTTCTTCCAGATTACCTGCCACAGCCGACTCGTTGCGGGAGTATAAGGAACTGATTTAAGGAACCTCTGACTGGGCGTGATCAGATAACCCTGCGCTATTCTGGCGCTGACGTTACCAGCCGTACCAGTACCGAGTTGCCGTTCATGCAGAGACCGGGCGGCGCGGTCGCGGTCATCGGCATACTACCGGTAACAAACTCCTCCCAGGCCCAGGCCAGGGTGTTTGCGTTTATTCAATAAGTTCTTTTGCTATACTGTTCAAAGGAAGAACTTCCGGCATAACGGAGCAGAAATGACCAAAAGATTTAACTTCGAACCTGAAGAGTTTAACGTTGAGATTCCCGAAGATTTGTATGAGGAAGCGAAGCGCGCGGGTTTGCTGGAACCTGAAACCTTGCAGATATTAATTCGGGAACACCTGCGTCGAATGGCAGGTGATGAACTGATGAGCATGACGGATAAGTGTCGTCAGGCTAATGGCAAACTGCTGCCAATGACCTGGGATGAAATAAACGCCTCTATTGAGGAAGTCAGACGGGAAAAACAAGGACAGTATGAAAAGGATACTGAGCAAAACGCCATCTCTGGTTCTTGATACAAACATCGTATTATCCGGCCTGCTGTGGCGTGGCGCTCCTCGTTTCGCGACAAGACCATGACTCAATTAACTCTACAACTTCCCAGTGCCGTACTGCAAAATGCCCGCAAACAAGGGTGGCTGGACGGCTCCGTCCTGACAGCAATTTTGTGGGATCATCTGGAATACAGAAAGGCCAATCCTGGATTAAAACACTCCTCCTCAAACAACGCCGGTTCCGAATTGGAGCATCAAATCCGCGCTGAAGTGACCGCAGTCTTGAATTTGAACAAGCAGGATGGGTAACACTTAATTCGGGAATAGCATGGCAACTCAATCACAAACCCAGGCCAAGCGCAGGCGAGGAACCGAAACGAGCGCGTTCGGAACAGCCGGCAGGGTCAGCCATGATTCCTCGAAATTTTACAATGCCCGGTTATATGAAGGATTGGATAGCGGGGGGAAGGTGGATTATGTTGAGAATGCTATTCCGCCGGAGCATCTGAATAAAATCTTCTGTAAATCCAGTGAGGCGATGAGTGAGCTGCCGGACAATAGTGTGCACTTGATGATTACCTCGCCGCCTTATAACGTCGCCAAGGAATATGACGATGATTTGAGCCTTGACGAGTATCTGGCGTTACTCAACGCGGTGTGGCGGGAAACCTATCGGGCGCTGGTTCCGGGCGGGCGGGCTTGTGTCAACGTTGCCAATCTCGGGCGCAAGCCGTATATCCCGTTGCACAGTTATATCATTGACGGGATGCAGGAGATTGGCTACCTGATGCGCGGGGAGATTCTGTGGAACAAGGGTTCCAGTGCCAGCCCCTCCACGGCCTGGGGCAGTTGGCAGTCTGCGGCCAACCCGGTGTTGCGCGATGTGCATGAATATATTCTGGTGTTTTCCAAGGATTCATTTTCAAGGAAACGGGGAGACAAGGAGAACACCATCAAGAAGGAAGAATTTCTGGAATGGACGAAAAGCGTCTGGGATTTTCCGGCCGTGTCAGCAAAAAAAATCGGCCATCCGGCGCCGTTCCCGGAAGAATTGCCGCACCGGCTGATCCAGTTGTATTCCTTTAAGGATGACGTGATTCTCGACCCTTTTGCCGGCAGCGGCACTGTGTGCCTGTCAGCGTTAAAGGATCACAGAAACTATGTGGCTTATGACATCGACCCGGCATATATCACACTGGCTGAAACGAGAATCTCGGCATACAGAGACCAGGCCGACCTTTTTGCAAGCGGCCGCAGTCATTCCCGCTAACTGCCGAGGTCAGACTAAAGGCAACTTCTAATTTTTAGAGGTGGCCTAAAATCACCTCCCCCTCCCATAGCCGTTTGCAAAACTCCGCAACCGGCACAATCTCAATGCCGTCTTCCGTTTGCCGATAGTACGGTTCCTGGCAGACCAGCAGTCGTTTTTCCAGGTTGAGTTCCTCGGCAATAGCGCGCAAGGATTTAAGGTCGGCAGGCGCCACATGTTTTGTCGCCTTGACTTCAATCGCGATCCGGTCGTCGAGCAGGAAGTCAACTTCCAGTTGCGTGCGCGTGCGCCAATAAGACAGCCGCACCTCCAAGCGCTGGTATTCGATGGCCGCGTGGAGTTCCAGAAAAACCAGCTGTTCAAGCGCTTTGCCGTACTCAGGTGAACCAGCGGGCAGCTCCCTGCGCCGGGCCAGTGCATTGGCAACGCCTATGTCAAAGAAATACACTTTTTCCGTGGCGGCAAGTTTCCTCTTGTTGCGCTGACAGAACGGCGGCAGTATGTGTAACACCAGCGTGTCTTCAAGAATTTTTACGTAATCCTTGATAGTGCGCGGCGCGATGTCCGCATCATTGCCGATTTTGCTGTAATTCAGCTGTTCACAGTTGAAATGTACGGCCACATCCAGAAACCGGGAAAAATTCTCAATGGAGCGCGTCAAGGCTTCCGCCTGTATCTCTTCACGCAGGTAAGCGCCTGTATAAGCGCGCAACTCCTCCCAATGGATAGGTGAATCGACAAAGCCGGGCAGGCCGCCGCGTTGTAACAAGTCCGGGATGCGGTCGTAGCCGATCTCGGCGCTGCATAGTGGATGCAGGTTAAAGAATAATGCCCGCCCGCCAAGCAGGTTGGCTTTACCGCGCCTGAGTTTTCTGGCGCTGCTGCCGGTCAATAAAAAGTGAACGTCGCGGGTATCAATAAGACGCTGCGTCTCGTCCAGCAAACCAGGCAATTTTTGGATCTCATCGACGATGACCTGTTTATGTCCTCCAACCGCGTCGCGCAGACGCTCGGGGGCGCCGGCAAAGCGGCGGAATATTTCATTGTCCAACAGGTCGATATAGCACGCCTCCGGAAAATCACGCTGCAACAGGGTAGATTTCCCGGTTTGCCTCGGACCTAACAGAAACAGGGACTTGTGCCGCGCAAACGGCTGCAAATTCAGCTTTCTGGCATACACGACATGGACTCTACCACAAAATTACATTGAAATTCTGTGGCAGATTCCATGTCAATATCTGTTTTACGGGTGTGACTCGAGGGGCTAGGGCAAGATCATACTTTTTGATATAAAGAGAGGGTTTTTTATTCCAAAAAGAT
>JAPORZ010000165.1 GCA_026709915.1 Gammaproteobacteria bacterium | reverse complement strand
GCACATCAGCAGAAAGAAAATATACGCCTTGACTTGCTCAACCTGGTCTGCGGCCATGACGAACTTGAGATGGTGTATGCCGCGTACCAGCATGATGGGCCCGCCCTTGGCAAACAGCGTCGCCGAGCCCGTTGACCAGCTGGTGAGTTCCGCCAGTTTCTCCGGCAGGGCATAGCCGCATGCGCCGCTGCCGTCGATGACGGCACGCCAGGGTTCTATGTCTTTCAGCCATTCTTTTTCCTGCGCGAAGAAACTCAGCCCCAGGGCTGCGCCCACGCCAGCTGCGGTGACATCGAAATGGAGGCCCAGGTACGCGAATGCATTGCGTTCTGCGAAGAACGACACCACTTCACCGACGGCCGCCGGCTGCCCCGGCCAGCCGTTGCGTTGTAAGAACGCGGTCACGTCGCCGGCGCGCTTAAAGCCGGTCACGGCAATCCGTAGCGTCCGTTGTCGTTCCGGAAACGTGCCAAGCGCCTTGATGATCGTGTCGGGCGTCAGCGTTGCGTAAACCCGCGCTAACTGTTGACGTTCGGCTGCATCCGGGTCCCAGCCGCCGGCAAATACCAGCGCGTCGTGCACTGCGCCCAGTTCCCGCAGCCGCCCGGCGCCGCCGGCCAGCACATCGTCAACAGGATAGAGAAAAATACCGGGGCGCGGGCGGGCATCATCCGCGCCCGGATCGATGTCGTACTCCAGCAGCATTTTACTGCCGACCACGCGCCGCAGCAGGGAGTCCTCACGCTCGGTCTGATCCAGCAGCCACACCAGCGCCGCCGCCGGATCGTTGTCTGTTGCCGCACACCGTTCCTGGTACAGCGCCGCGGTGCGGCTGCCGCCGACCAGGGTAACGCCGAAATCTGCCCTCGGTTCGGGATCATGCAGCGGTATCTCAAAACCAAACGGGAAGGCGCCCATTGTTGCCGGCGTCTCGTGGGCGCGTGCAACCACTCGCTCCCAGCCCTGGCCGTTAATCAGGCGCGCGGAGATGTGTGGCCGGAGCTGCGTCAGCAGTTGCCCCATGGAACCCGCCGTCAACAGCAGACGTTCCTCTGTATAAGACCAGCTTTCTTTCATAAGTGACCTCTAAACCCTCATGACCAGTGCCCCGCACACCCCGTCAGCAGGTAAGCGTGAGCCGGGGGATTGGCCGGTATCCAGTCACAAGGTCTGACCCGGAATCCGGCAGCCAGGAAAGCTCCTTATCCGGCCAGCGTTTCCAGGTCGGCGACAACCTGTGTTGCCGTGGTGGCAATGGTGGCGTTCAGCAGGTCGAGACGCGTCTGGTCAAAGCGCTCGCCTGTCTCTGCGTCATCGGCAAACACGCGCCGCAGCCGGGTCATATCCGGGAGCTTGCCGTTACGGTTTTGCGCCAGCATGGCGTCCCGGAAATCAGCCGGGGCGGTCACGACCGCAGGCTCCCGGTGGCGCAGGTGACGGGCGAACAGCAGGTTATCTTGCGCCAGCGCGTCCAGCGCCTTGAGGCAACGGCGGAACAATTTATCCAAGTGTCTGTGGGGAGCGCCCTCGTACAGCAGCATGACGTCCAGATCGGTTCCGAACAAGGCGTCGCCGCTGGCCGGGTCGCCCAGCATTGCCGCCACCAGCCCGCCGTCGAGGCGCCGCCGATTGCAGTCTGCGCTGACAGCCGCCAGTACTGTGCTGAGTGATGCTTCGGCAATATTGGACACCGCCAGGCCCGCCTCGGTTGGCGTCAGGTTGCCGCGTAGCACGTGCAGGCACAGTTGAAAGACCTTGTCGTTCGACCAATCGCGCACCGTTTCCACCGCTTCCCGAACATTGCGCATGGGCGTGTCGTCAAGCTGCGCTCGCATTTCGGCAACATCGCACTCCAGCGTCCAGTACACGCGGGCCAGGCCGCGGCGCGCCAGCGTCTCGAACTCCGGGTCAGGTCCGAACCCGTCCGGCAGGTCCAGGTCAGTAAATTCCCGGCGCTGCAGGGCTGCAAGCAGCCCGGGGTCGCGGTCGATCCACGCCGCCAGAGGCGGGGCCGCGCGCTGAATTTCGTCTATGACCTTGAAGGCGTCCGGGCAGGCCTGATAGGCGGCGCTGTCGTATGCGCGCCAGTCATCGATATGGGGATAGAAATGCGCGCGCCATTGTTCAACCAACGGGTCCATGGTCTTGAACCAACGTTGCGGGAACAGGACGATGCCGCTTAGCTCGGAGTAACTGCCCGGCAGTTGCGGCGCCGTGTCCGGGCCACAATGCTGCAGCAACGGATAGAGGCGGGTGGCGGAGATATGGTGGTCGGCATGGCGCTGCGCATTGTAATAAAACCAGTCGGACAGTTTGTAGGCAATGCTCCAGGAATGGCGCGGTTGTACCCGCTCGAAACGGCCGTTAGGCAGGTGCACGCGCTGCAAGCCGTAGTGCTGCAGGTAATCGACCATGCGCAACTGAAATATGCCCATGGCGCTGATGGCAAGAAAAACCAGCGCCCCGGCAACACCACCGAGCCCGTAAGCCAGCGCATACCAGGCCGCAGTTTCCAGCACATAACGCCAGACCGGGTTCGTGTAGTGCCAGACCGGCAGCCGACGGCGCGCCAGACGCTCCCGCTCGAAGCGCCAGGTGTCTGCATAGCTGCGCGCCACCGAGCGTGGGAGATACTGCCAGAAACTCTGGCCCCTGGGCGCCGATACCGCGTCCAGAGGCGTCCCGATGTGAGTATGGTGGATGCAGACATGCTCGGTGATTTCCTGTGGAAAGGATACAGAAGCCATCAGCAACTCGCCGACACGACGCTCCCATGTGGTGCGGCGGTGCATCATGTCGTGACCGGCATTGAGCGCCAGCCGGGCCATAACGCCCAAGGACAACACGATGAGAACATCTTCCCACCAGCCCAGGTAGTCGGCCACGAACACCTGTCGGAACGCGTAGATGAAAGTGACCGGGTACAGGGCCACCCAGAACCAGACGGCCATCTTGAACCAGAACAAGTCGCGCTCGCGCTGCTGCGGTGCAATGTTTTCTTCGTGCTTACCCAGCGCGGTATCGAGCTGGTCAACAAGAAACGTGAACAGAAACGGGCCGGCCAGCCACCAACCGCCATACAGCGCGGCAGCGGCTATGAAGGGAAAAATCCCGACCGGAAAGAAGTAAGGCAGGGCCCCGAGCGAAGATAACGGCACGTAAGCGCTGTTTCCGCTTCCTCCCACCGCATCTTGCAACGCTACGCTTTCCGCCATATCGGTCGTCGGGAGGTCATGGAGTTCGGGAGAACCCGCGTTGCACAAGCCGGGGCCAGCGCACGCGGCGCAGACATCCCTGTGCCTGCCAGGGCTACATCACACAACAACCTGACCCCCCAGTGGTTGCCCACCGGGGAAGACAGGGAAAAATACACTCAGCAGCAACAGCGACCCGCAGCGATCGCTTCAAGCTGCTCTTCGCTGATTTCACTTACGGGCAATGCCAGATGCAGCGTGTCAGCGTTGCTCTCGTGGACATTCACATTAATCTCATCGGGCAGTTCGACGCCCAGCTCCTGAGCGATGGCGCCTTTCGGGTCGGAAATTAAAAGCGCGCGAAAGTCGTCATCGTTAACTGCTTTCTCAGTGAGTTGACGACGCATATCTTCAGCGGACTGCATCGGGCTATCTGCGAATGATTGCCAATTGGTGCTCATAGCTTCACCTCATCAAATATTTTAATACTTATAAAGATTTGCGCCATGTAACTGCTGGCGCCATGTAACTGCTGGCGCCATGTAACTGCTGGCGCCATGTAACTGCTGTGCAGTTGAGACGGATTGTACCAGATTAGGGATGTAAAGTCAAATCTGGTGTTTTCCAATATGAAATGAGCCTGAAGGGCGGACGTAGAATTTTCCTTCTTCCTATTCCTGGTCGCCGCCGGGCTTGACGGCCAGATACCGTCCCAGTTCAAAGTGGCCGGGCTGCCAGGCCCTGACCAGCGTCTCAATAAGCCGCAGCGCCGGCTCCAGGTGGGCTGGCAGCAGCCCCATGAACTTCAGCCCTCTCAGCATCCGGTAATTACGCTCGAGCAGTCGCAGGGTGCCAAGTTCCTTGCCCTCGAAGCCCGCGTGTTCAAGCACCGTCAAGCCGGCGTCAGGCAGTAGCCGTGTGGTGTAGCCAGCCAGGGTCTCCAGGCTGTCCAAGTCCCAATGCTCGCAAACCGGTTGAATGTATTTGTCATAGTCTGCCGCTGTTATGCCGCTGCGCGCCAGCCAATCCACGGCGGCGATACGCCCCCCGGGTTTGAGTATGCGGCAGACCTCGTGCAGGAACTGCTGTCTGTCACTGTAATGGCAGGCGCTTTCTATGTTGACGACGATGTCAACCGAATCATTGTCGAAGGGTAACCGGCGCGCGCAATTCCCGTACTTGAAGTCAACGCGTGCGCCC
>JAPORZ010000032.1 GCA_026709915.1 Gammaproteobacteria bacterium | reverse complement strand
TTTAGAGGTGGCCTTGACATCCAATTTCGGGCGTCCCCAAAAAGTAGCGGCGCCCTTGCAGCATCATGAGGAGATATATCATGCTTAGTCTTAATGCTCGCAGGTTATGGTTTTTTATTTTCACGCCGGGGGTGTTCAGCGCCTGTGCGCAGGCGGCGGAGGGAGATTTTGTTGCGCCGGAGGTGGCTGCGGCCATCGACAAGTCGGACCCGAACTGGAAGCAGCAGCTCAGCAAGCCGGACATGATGAATTTCGAGGAGGGAGTGAAATACTACTGGGACATGGAAACCAACATGGGCGCAATGAGCTTCCTGCTCTTTCACGAACAGGCGCCGATGCACGTGAGTAGCACTATTTACCTGACAGAACTGGGTTTTTATGACGGCGTGCCGTTCCATCGCGTGATCCCCGGTTTTATGGCTCAGGGCGGCGACCCCACCGGCAGCGGGCGCGGCGGTCCTGGCTATATGTATGACGGCGAGTTCCCCGCGGGCCTGTCACACGACCGCTCCGGCCTGTTAAGCATGGCCAACGCCGGCCCCGGCACCGACGGCAGCCAGTTCTTCATCACCTTTGTGCCCACCCGCTACCTGGACGGCAAACACACCATCTTCGGTGAACTGGTCGGCGGCACCGAGACCCTGCGGGCGCTGGAGGAACGCGGCAGCAACAGCGGCAGGACCACAGAGAAACTGGAGATTATCAAAGCCACGATACGGCGCGAGGCTGTTCATTAAACGGATTGAATATAAGGAACTGCCATTGAGCGACACACACACAAACCTTTCTGTAAACGGCAACACCTACCGGATTTACTCGCTGGCGGCGCGGGCTGGGGAGCGCGACCTCGGCAGCCTGCCCTATTCCCTGAAGATCCTGCTGGAAAACCTGCTGCGCCATGAAGACGGGGTGAACGTCACCGCAAAGGATATTGCGGCGCTGGCGGGCTGGGACCCGCACACAACGGCACAACGGGAGATTGCCTTTACCCCGGCCCGGGTGCTGATGCAGGACTTTACCGGCGTGCCGGCAGTAGTGGACCTGGCGGCGATGCGCGATGCCATGCAGGCTCTGGGCGGCGACCCGGAGCGCATCAACCCGCTGTCACCGGCGGAACTGGTCATCGATCATTCGGTGATGGTGGATGTGTTCGGCACCGGTGACGCGGCGCAACGCAATGCCGCCATCGAATTCAAACGCAACCGCGAGCGCTATGAATTCCTGCGCTGGGGCCAGCAGGCATTCTCCAATTTTCAGGTGGTGCCGCCGGATACCGGCATCGTGCACCAGGTCAACCTGGAATACCTGGCGCGCACGGTGTTCACCCGTGAGGTTGACGGCGGCGTCGAAGCCTATCCCGATACCGTGGTCGGCACCGACTCCCATACCACCATGATCAACGGCTTAGGCGTGCTCGGCTGGGGCGTGGGCGGCATCGAGGCGGAAGCGGCGATGCTGGGGCAACCCATCACCATGCTCATCCCCGAGGTGGTCGGCTTTAAGCTGTGCGGGGCGCTGCCGGAAGGCGCTACCGCCACCGACCTGGTGCTGACTGTGGTGGAGATGCTGCGCCAACATGGCGTGGTGGGCAAATTCGTCGAATTTTACGGGGATGGTCTGGACAACCTGTCGCTGGCCGACCGCGCCACCATCGCCAACATGGCGCCAGAATACGGCGCCACCTGCGGCATCTTTCCCATCGACCGGGAAACCATCGACTACCTGCGCCTGTCCGGGCGCGATGATGAGCAGGTAGAACTGGTGGAGGCTTACGCCAAAGCGCAGGGGCTGTGGCGTGAAACAGGCATGGCCGCGGCGCGCTATTCCGCCACGCTGGAACTGGATATCAGCACGGTAACGCCCAGCCTGGCCGGGCCGAAACGACCGCAGGACCGTATCCCTTTAGGCGCCGTGGGGAGCAGTTTCCGCCACCACCTGACGCAGATGACCGGGCGCGCGGCGCCGGCGCAGGTCGAGGCGCCGGGTTTTAACCTGCGCGACGGCGCCGTGGTGATCGCGGCGATTACCTCCTGCACCAACACGTCCAACCCGGCCGTCATGGTCGGCGCCGGGCTGCTGGCAAAAAAGGCGCACGCCCGCGGGCTGCATGTCCAACCCTGGGTGAAGACCAGCCTGGCGCCGGGTTCTCTGGTGGTGCGCGACTACCTGCAGCGGGCCGGGCTGAACGCAGCGCTGGACGCATTGGGCTTTAATATCGTCGGCTACGGCTGCACCACCTGCATCGGCAACTCCGGGCCCTTGCCGGAGGAAGTCAGCGCGGCCATTCGCGACGGCGAGCTGGTGGCAACATCGGTGCTGTCCGGCAACCGTAACTTCGAGGGCCGGGTACATGCCGAAGTCAAGATGAACTTTCTCGCCTCGCCGCCGCTGGTGGTCGCCTACGCCCTCGCTGGCACGGTGGACACAGACCTGCAAAACGACCCCTTAGGTCATGATACGCACGGCCAGCCGGTGTATCTGCAAGATGTCTGGCCCAGTCAGGCCGAGATCAACGCCGTGATCGGTGCCTCGATCAATTCCACCATGTTCCGCAACTCCTATCGTCAGGCCTTCGCCGGAGACGCCAACTGGACCGGTCTGGCCGTGCCTGAGAGCAACCGCTACCAATGGCGTGCCGACTCCACCTACGTGCAGAACCCGCCTTATTTCGACGGGATGCGCGCCACCCCGGACGGGATTGAGCCGATCCGTGGCGCGCGCGCGCTGGTAAAGCTGGGCGACAGCATCACCACCGACCATATCTCCCCGGCCGGCGCCATCAAGGCCGACACGCCCGCGGGCCGTTACTTGATCAGCAGGGGTGTTGAACCGGTGGATTTCAACTCCTACGGCTCGCGCCGCGGCAACCACGAGGTCATGATGCGCGGCACGTTTGCCAATATTCGCCTTAAAAACCAGCTGGCGCCGGGCACCGAAGGCGGCTGGACTGTACACCAGCCGTCCGGTGAGCAGCTGAGCATCTACGCCGCAGCCATGCGCTATCAGGAAGAAAACGTGCCTTTAATTGCGCTGGCAGGGAGCGAGTACGGCACCGGCTCCTCGCGCGACTGGGCCGCCAAGGGCACCCGCCTGCTGGGCATCCGCGCCGTTATTGCAGCCAGCTTTGAACGCATACACCGTTCCAATCTGGTCGGTATGGGAGTATTGCCGTTAGTGTTCAAACCCGGCGACAACGCCGACAGCTTGGGGCTGAGCGGGCGCGAGACCTACTCCATCCACGGCCTTGAAACCGGCGCTAAAGAAGTGCAGGTAAGCGCCGTAGCCGCTGACGGCGCCACCACAGAGTTCCCCGCCACAGTGCGAGTGGACACCCCGAAAGAATGGGAGTACTACAACAACGGCGGCATCCTGCACTACGTACTGCGGCAACTGGCCGCCTGACGCGCAAGCATGGCAAATGGGGCCTTTGAGTAAGCAGCGTAACTACTCGCCCCGCTGTCTCAAGGTAATCCCTAAAAATGCCACGGAGAGCATTTTTAGAGGTTCCCCGATTCCTGACAGAAAGAAAAAACTACGCGGCGCCCCCCGCTATGACACCTTTCTTCAGCAGGATATTACCGTACAAGCGTTGCTCCCCCGTCGCCACCACCAGCGCCGCCTCCTTGACGCGAGCATAGAAAGCAAACCGTTCCAGCGCGCCAAAGGGCACCGGGGCCGGCGCCGCGGCGGCAGTAATCTCCTGGAATTCCTGCACGATCGGCGGTATCTCACCCGGGTCACCCACCACTTCCATGGTGTGCGCCGGACAATCCACATAGGCATCTAAGGGCAGTACCGAAACTACCGCCCGCAAGGCCCTGGTGGCGCTCACGCCGTCAAGACGCAGCAGACGCCGCGCGCACGTGACAGCAGGAAAATTAGCGTCAACTATGGCAACCTCGTCACCGTGGCCCATGCCCCTGAGCGCAGCAAGCAATTCAGGACCAAGCAGCGGGTCAATATTGTATAACATCTGCAACTCCTCCTCAGTATTCCAACAGTACTATAACAAGGGTCGCTTGTACAACTGAAAAGGTTTTCACCGGTATCGTTCCGCCTTGGCAGGCATGGCTATGCGTTGCTTAAAGATCATGCGTAAAAAAATGAAATGGTCATCGGCAAGCTCTTCTGGCTGCAAATCATACAGCCGCAGTTGACCACCGCCGTAGTTTGACAGGTCAACGATCGGATCGCCGGCCTGCTGCTCTATGCACAGGTCATCCAGCGACTCAATCTCAGCGAAGTTCGTCAGGTCGATGCGGTCGTCACCAGACAGAAAATCGCCCAGATAGTCATTACCGTTGTCAGGCCTATCACAAATAGATCAGCCCCCGCGCCCCCGAACATAACGTCATCACCTGCGCCGCCGGACAGCCGGTCATTGCCGGGGCCGCCCATAAGCGTGTCATGACCGC
>JAPORZ010000219.1 GCA_026709915.1 Gammaproteobacteria bacterium | reverse complement strand
ACATATTACCGACAATTCCACAATTTTCTTCACTTTCACCCCGATTTAAGGTTGACAGCCTGAAAAAAACATATCATAATCGCGCGCTTGCTTGATGCCGGGAGGGGTACCCAAGCGGTCAACGGGGGCAGACTGTAAATCTGCTGGCGACGCCTTCGTAGGTTCGAATCCTACCCCCTCCACCATGCGGTGCGAGGGGGTAGGGAAGCAATATGGCGGTTATTACCCGGCGGGTGTAGTTCAATGGTAGAACTTCAGCCTTCCAAGCTGACGGCGTGGGTTCGATTCCCATCACCCGCTCCAGAAGCTGGGCTTGTGCCCATATAGCTCAGTCGGTAGAGCACTTTCTTGGTAAGGAAGAGGTCACCGGTTCAATTCCGGTTATGGGCTCCATAGAAAAAATGGAATATGGTAACCTCTAAAAATGCCTGCCATGTCATTTTTAGAGACGGAAACGAAAAAGTATGATTTTTCGTTTCCGTCATTTTCAAGCACTTACGTGCTTAAAAATGGCAGCATATCCTTATGCTGCACGGGCGCCTCTAATTTTTAGAGGCGCCCATGTAACGTTTAACTCTGAGGAGAATATCAGCATGTCCAAGGAAAAATTTCAGCGCACAAAGCCCCACGTCAACGTGGGTACGATTGGTCACGTAGACCACGGGAAGACGACCCTCACGGCTGCTATCACCATGGCGATGGCTGCGCGCTTCGGCGGGGAAATCAAGGCGTATGACCAGATTGATAATGCCCCTGAAGAGCGTGAACGCGGCATCACTATCGCCACTGCGCACGTTGAATACGAGAGTGAAGAGCGCCACTATGCCCACGTGGACTGCCCGGGCCACGCGGACTACGTGAAAAACATGATTACCGGCGCGGCGCAAATGGACGGGGCGGTGCTGGTGGTAAGCGCCGCCGACGGGCCTATGCCGCAGACCCGTGAACACATCCTGCTGGCGCGCCAGGTCGGTGTGCCCAAGATTGTGGTGTACCTGAACAAGGCCGATCAGGTCGATGATGCAGAACTCCTGGAACTGGTGGATATGGAAGTGCGGGAACTGCTCGACAGCTATGAGTTCCCGGGTGACGATACTCCCATCATCACCGGCAGCGCGTTACAAGCGCTCAACGGTGATGACACCGAGAACGGTCTCAAGTCCATCGAGCGCCTGATAACGGCGATGGACGACTACATTCCCATCCCGGAACGTCCCGTGGACCAGCCGTTCCTGTTGCCCATAGAAGACGTATTCTCCATCAGCGGTCGCGGCACCGTGGTCACCGGTCGGGTAGAGCGCGGCATCGTCAAGGTCGGCGAAGAGGTGGAGATCGTAGGCATACGCGACACCTCCAAGACCACCTGCACGGGCGTGGAAATGTTTCGCAAGCTGCTCGACGAAGGCCAGGCTGGCGACAATGTGGGCGTACTGCTGCGCGGCACGAAGCGCACTGATGTCGAGCGCGGCCAGGTGGTTTGCAAACCCGGCAGCATCACGCCGCACACCAAGTTTGAGTGCGAGGTGTACGTGTTGAGCAAGGACGAGGGGGGACGTCACACGCCGTTTTTCAATAATTATCGGCCGCAGTTTTATTTTCGTACCACTGACGTAACCGGCGCGGTGGATCTGCCGGAAGGTACGGAAATGGTAATGCCGGGCGATAATGTCCGCATGACCGTGGAACTGATATCGCCTATCGCGATGGAAGAGGGCTTGCGTTTTGCAATACGTGAGGGCGGCCGCACCGTGGGCGCCGGCGTGGTCAGCAAAATTATCGAATAAGCCGGTTGCAGCCCGAGTATCCCGGTTGTCTCAATAGGCCAGTAGCTCAATTGGCAGAGCGGCGGTCTCCAAAACCGCAGGTTGGGGGTTCGATTCCCTCCTGGCCTGCCAACAGGACACACCGCCCTCGCCTGGGCGGGTAGCTTAAGTGATGAGTTCGGAAACAGTTAACGTGAAGTTTGACCTGGTGAAACTGGTCGTTGCAGGACTTATCGTCATCGCTGCAGTGGTCGGCTTTTACTTTTTTGACGAGCAGTCGACGCCATTGCGGGTCGTCGGCCTGCTGGTGTTGACGGGCGTTGCCGCCTGGGTCGGATTGCAGACGGCGTCGGGGCGGAAGTTATGGAGCTTCCTGCAGGAGGCTCAGCTTGAAGTGCGCAAGGTGGTGTGGCCGACGCGCCAGGAAACGCTACAGACCACCTTGCTGGTGATGGTGGTGGTGATTGTGGTGGCGCTGATATTGTGGGGGCTCGACTCTGTGCTCGGTTGGGCAATCAGGCAGTTGATCGGCGGACCGGGAGGGTAACCCAGTGGCGCTCAAATGGTACGTGGTACAGGCCTATTCCGGCTATGAACAGAATGTGAGGCGCGCGCTGCTGGAGCGTATCGAGCGCAGCGACCTGAAGGACCAGTTTGGCGACATCCTGGTGCCGACCGAAGAAGTCGTGGAGATGCGCGACGGCAAGAAGCGTAAGAGTGATCGTAAATTCTTCCCGGGTTACGTGCTGGTGGAAATGGAAATGAACGACGCGACCTGGCACTTAGTCAAGGAAGAGCCCCGGGTGCTCGGTTTTATCGGTGGCACGACAGACCGGCCGGTGCCGATCTCCAATGCCGAAGCAGACGCCATCCTGCAGCGAGTTGAGGACGGGGTGGACAAACCCAAGCCGAAAGTCCTGTTTGAGGCGGGTGAAGTGGTCCGGGTTAATGATGGACCGTTCACGGATTTTAACGGCGTGGTGGAAGAAGTGAATTATGAAAAGAGTCGATTGCGGGTTTCCGTATTGATATTTGGCCGCTCTACTCCGGTGGAACTCGAATTCACCCAAGTGGAAAAGGAATAGCGGCTGGTATTGCAGCAGGCAACCTGCGGGAGTGAGACAATGGCAAAGAAAACCGGTTCAAAAAAAGTTATCGCCTCGGTTAAGTTTACGGTGCCGGCCGGCAATGCCAGTCCGAGTCCGCCGGTGGGTCCGGCGTTGGGCCAGCATCAGTTGGGTTTGATGGAGTTTTGCAAGGCATTCAACGCGCAGACACAGAATATGGAACCGGGCTTGCCGATACCGGTCGTGGTCAGCGTTTACCCCGACAAGAAATTCTCGTTCATTACTAAAACGCCGCCGGCTGCCTACCTGCTGAAACGGGCTGCCGGTATTGAAAACGGTAGTGGCGTTCCCAACAAGGACAAGGTTGGTAAAGTGACGCGGGCGCAACTGGAAGACATTGCAAAGACCAAGGATCCTGATTTGACTGCCATGGACCTGGATGCCGCGGTGCGCACCATTGCCGGCACAGCAAGAAGCATGGGTATTGAGACGGAGGTGGCCTGACATGGCAAAACTATCTAAGCGCGCGCGTGCGTTCAATGAAAAAGTCAATGCCGGACAGGTCTATACTGCGCTGGATGCCCTGAACTTGCTCAAGGAGAATGCCAGTGCAAAGTTTGACGAGACCGTCGAAGTGGCAGTCAACCTGGGTGTGGACCCGAGAAAATCAGACCAGATCGTGCGCGGCGCCAGCGTCCTGCCCCAGGGCACCGGCAAGGTTGTCAAGGTAGCCGTGTTCGCGCAGGGTGAGCAAGCCGACGCAGCCCGAGCTGCCGGCGCTGAATACGTGGGCTTGCAGGATCTGGCCGAACAGGTGCAGGCGGGAATGATGGATTTTAACGTCGCCATCGCCGCGCCGGATGCCATGCCGATAGTGGGCAAGCTGGGCAAGCTGCTTGGTCCCAGGGGGTTAATGCCCAACCCGAAAGTCGGCACTGTAACCAAAGATGTCGGCCAGGCCGTGACCAATGCAAAAGCCGGCCAGGTGCGTTACCGGACGGACAAGAACGGCATTATCCATTGCGGGATAGGCAAGACCTCATTTGCTGCAGATGCGCTCAAACAGAATTTGGACACACTGCTGGCCGACCTGAAAAAGGCGAAACCCAGCGCGGCCAAGGGTATTTACCTGAAAAAGATCAGCCTTTCGACTACCATGGGCCCCGGCGTGGTGGTTGATCAGGCGAGCTTGTAATCGGGAGACAAGGTTTATGGCTCTGACACTGGAACAGAAGCAGGCTATCGTGGCGGAAGTCGCGGCGATAGCAGCCACAGCCCCCGCTGCTATTGCGGCGGAATACACGGGGTTGAACGTGGCCAAAATGACGGCGTTACGGCGTTCGGCTCGGGAAGCCGGCATTTATCTCAAGGTAGTGCGCAACACCTTGGCGCGCCGCGCCTTCGAGGGCACCCAATTCGATTGTATGAGCAGCACGCTCAGCGGGCCGCTGTTGCTGGCTTTTTCCAACGCAGAGCCGGGTTCGGCCGCCAAGGTAATACGAGACTTCGCTCAAGACAACGAACAACTGGTGGTCAGGCTCATTGCCTTGGACGGCCGCTTGTTGGACGCTACGGAAATCGAAAATGTTGCGAATATGCCGTCCCTGGATCAGGCGCGCGCCACGCTGCTGGGTCTGTTGCAGGCCCCGCTTGGCAAGTTTCTGCGCGTCCTGTCTGAGCCGGAGGGGAAATTCCTGCGCGTGCTTGACGCTCGCCGCGAACAACTAACCAAGTAATCACACAAGAGTATAGGAGTAGAAAATGTCCGTCTCAAAAGATGAAATCAAACAGGCCTTAAGCAGTATGCCGGTGATAGATCTGGTAGGCCTTATCTCGGAACTGGAAGAAGAATGGGGTGTCAGCGCCGCGGCCCCCGTCGCCGCGGTGGCCGCAGCCGGACCCGCCGCCGCAGAGGAAGAGGCTGAGGAGCAGACCGAGTTTGACGTGATACTGAGCAGCTTCGGCAGTAACAAAGTGCCGGTGATCAAGGTTGTGCGCGCCTTGACCGGTATGGGGTTGAAAGAAGCTAAAGAGCTGGTAGAGGGCGCCCCTGCGCCCGTCAGAGAAGGAGTAGCCAAGGAAGAGGCTGACGAAGCGAAAGCAAAACTGGAAGAGGCCGGCGCTACGGTTGAACTTAAATAGTTCAACTCTGGTGTGTTCTTCGACAGAGGTTGTTTTACCCTACCGCGCAGGAAGCAACGCCGGGGGCAGATCCGGTCTGTCCCTTTTGCGCGTGCGGCGTAACACAACGACGCAGTGGCTGGCTGCCCCTGTCCATCTTCCTTTTCCCATTCATGAGGGCGCGTGATGACCTACTCCTACACTGAAAAAAAACGCCTGCGCAAAGATTTCGGCAAAAGACAGGGTGTCCTGGCTGTGCCTTATCTGCTGGCGACCCAGAAACGTTCCTACGAATTGTTTTTGCAATCCGGCGCGGCGCCCGAGGCGCGCGCCGCCGCCGGGCTGGAGGCTGTATTGAACTCGGTTTTCCCGATGAACAGCTATTCCGGCAATGCCGCCCTGGAGTACGTCAGTTACCGGCTGGACACCCCCACCTTTGATGTCAAGGAATGTAAAATGCGCGGGACCACCTATGCTGCAGCGCTGAAGGTCAAGGTGCGTCTGGTCATCTACGACAAGGAAGCCGGCTTGAGCAACAAGGTGGTCAAGGACATCAGGGAGCAGGAAGTCTATATGGGCGAGCTGCCGCTGATGACGGAAACCGGCACCTTCGTAGTCAACGGCACCGAGCGGGTGATCGTGTTCCAGTTGCACCGCTCCCCCGGCGTGTTTTTTGAAAGCGACAAGGGCAAGACCCACTCATCGGGGAAACTGCTTTACTCAGCGCGCGTAATTCCTTATCGCGGCTCCTGGCTGGACTTCGAGTTTGACCCCAAGGATATCGTCTATTGTCGTATCGATCGGCGCCGCAAAATCCTGGCCACGATATTACTGCAGGCCTTGGGCTACACGCCCCAGGATATCCTGGACGTCTTTTTTGAAACAGATCAATTCAGGCTTGAGGAAGGCAGGATTTATCTGCACCTGATTGCTGAACGCCTGCGCGGAGAAACGGTTAGTTTCGACATTTCGGACAAAGACGGCAACGTCATCGTGGAAAGTGAGAAGCGCATTACCGTCAGGCATATCCGTAATATTGAAAAAGCCGGCATAAAGGAACTGGAAGTGCCCGCTGAACACCTGCTGGGCAGGGTGCTGGGCAGGGATGTGATTGACATGGAGACCGGGGAAATCGTGGCGCCGGTAAATGCAGAGATAACAGGGGAGGTGTTGGAGCGTTTTCACAAGCTGGGCAACCTGGAACTGGAAACCCTGTTTATCAACGACCTGAATTGCGGCCCGTTTATTGCCGATACGCTACGTATGGATACCACCTTGTCGCAACAGGACGCGCAGGTGGAAATTTATCGGGTCATGCGTCCGGGCGAGCCGCCGACAAAAGAATCTGCCGAAAATCTGTTCAAGAACCTGTTTTTCTCACTGGATCGGTATGACCTGTCTGCCGTGGGACGCATGAAATTCAATCGCCGGGTCAGCCGTGAACAAGTTACTGGTCCGGGTGTCCTCTATGACGGAAAATACTTCGGCCAACAGGATGATGAGCTGTCCAAGGGCATGTGCTCGGAATTGGGTGAGAGTTCGGACATTGTTGACGTGTTGCAGACCTTGCTGGATATTCGCAACGGCAAGGGTTCCGTCGATGATATCGACCACCTGGGTAACCGCCGGGTGAGAAGCGTGGGCGAAATGGTGGAAAACCAGTTCCGTATCGGGCTGGTGCGGTTGGAGAGAGCAGTCAAGGAGCGTCTCAGTCTGGCCGAATCCGAGGGCCTGATGCCCCAGGAGATCATCAACGCGAAGCCCGTATCGGCAGTGGTCAGGGAGTTTTTCGGCTCCAGCCAGCTATCCCAGTTCATGGACCAGAACAACCCCTTATCCGAAATTACTCATAAGCGGCGCATCTCCGCGCTGGGGCCGGGCGGCTTGACGCGCGAGCGAGCCGGATTTGAAGTTCGGGATGTGCATCCGACCCACTATGGCCGGCTGTGCCCCATTGAAACCCCGGAGGGCCCCAACATTGGCCTCATCAATTCCCTGGCCGTCTATGCGCGCACCAACGAATACGGTTTTCTGGAAACGCCTTATCGCAAAGTGGAAGGCGGCAAGGTGTCCGGCGAGATTGAATACCTCTCCGCCATCGAAGAGGGCGACTACACCATTGCTCAGGCTAACTCCAACCTCGACGAGCAAGGCCGGTTTGTTGATGACCTGATTTCATGCCGGAACCAGAATGAGTTTACCATGTCCACACCGGATCGCGTTGAATATATGGATGTGTCGCCCCGGCAGATTGTCTCGGTTGCCGCAGCATTGATACCCTTCCTGGAACACGACGATGCCAACCGGGCCTTGATGGGTTCCAACATGCAACGTCAGGCAGTACCGACCATGCGTGCGGAGAAACCGCTGGTCGGCACCGGTATTGAGCGCACCGTGGCGAAAGACTCCGGTGTCACGGTGAACGCCGGACGCGGCGGTATCGTGGACTCTGTCGATGCCGCCCGCATCGTAGTGCGCGTGAGTGATGATGAGATAGTGCCCGGTGAACCCGGCGTTGATATCTACAACCTCATCAAATATACCCGTTCCAACCAGAACACCTGTATCAACCAGAAGCCGCTGGCCAAAACCGGTGACGTCATCGCCGCCGGAGATGTGCTGGCCGACGGGCCGGCAACCGACCTCGGAGAATTGGCGCTGGGCCAGAACCTGATGGTCGCGTTCATGCCGTGGAACGGTTATAACTTCGAAGACTCCATCCTCATTTCCGAGCGCCTGGTGACGGAAGAACGTTACACCAGCATTCATATTGAAGAACTGGTCTGCGTAGCACGCGATATTAAACTCGGCCCGGAAGAGATTTCCGCGGATATTCCCAACGTGAGTGAGAGCGCACTGGGCAAACTGGACGAATCCGGCATCGTATTCATCGGCGCTGAAGTACGTCCGGGAGACATCCTGGTGGGCAAGGTGACGCCGAAAGGGGAAACACAACTCACCCCGGAGGAGAAGTTGCTGCGGGCTATTTTTGGTGAGAAAGCCTCTGACGTGAAGGACACCTCCCTGCGCGTGCCTTCGGGCATGAACGGCACAGTCATTGACGTACAGGTGTTTACCCGTGACGGCGTGCCCAAGGACGACCGCGCCATGGAAATAGAAGAGACCGAACTGAACCGGGTAAGAAAGGACTTGAACGACCAGTTACGCATTATGGAGGATGGCATTTATCAGCGTCTCGAGCGCCAACTGGTGGGGCAGAAGGTGCAAGGTGGCCCCGATGGTTTCAAACGCGGCACTGTCATAACGAGCGACGCCCTGGCACAGACGCCGCGTGATAAATGGTTCGAGATCCGTTTCCGCGACAACGAACTGAGCCGCCTGCTGGAGCGGACTTCGGAACAGTTACGCCAGCTCCGGGAAAAATTTGACGAGATGTTCAAGGACAAGCGCGACAAGCTCACTTCCGGCGATGATCTGGCGCCCGGCGTCCTGAAAATCGTCAAGGTGTATCTTGCCGTCAAGCGGCACATCCAGCCGGGCGACAAGATGGCGGGGCGGCACGGTAACAAAGGTGTTATTTCCACCATTATCCCGGTTGAGGACATGCCCTACCTGCAGGATGGCACGCCGGTGGATATCGTGCTCAACCCCTTGGGCGTGCCTTCCCGGATGAACGTCGGCCAGGTGCTGGAAACTCACCTGGGTTGGGCGGCCAAAGGTCTGGGCCGGCGTATCAGCGCCATGCTTACCGCACAGGAGAGTATTGGGCAGCTGCGCGGGCTGCTGGAACAGATCTATAACGAAAGCGGTGGCAAGAACGAACAACTGGAGCTGTTGTCAGACGACGAAATACTGCAACTCGCTGCGAACCTCAAGGACGGAGTGCCCATAGCCACACCGGTTTTTGACGGCGCCAGTGAGACGGAAATCAAGGACCTGCTGGAACTGGCAGGACTGAGCCGCAACGGCCAGAGCATACTCTATGACGGCAGGACCGGCGACGCGTTCGACCGCCCGATTACCGTCGGCTACATGTACATGTTGAAGCTTAACCATCTGGTGGATGACAAAATGCACGCCCGTTCTACCGGGCCCTACAGTCTGGTTACGCAGCAACCGCTGGGCGGGAAGGCGCAATTCGGCGGTCAGCGTTTTGGTGAAATGGAGGTCTGGGCGCTGGAGGCTTACGGCGCGGCTTACACCTTGCAGGAAATGTTGACAGTCAAGTCTGACGACGTGAACGGCCGCACCAAAATGTACAAGAACATCGTTGACGGCGGCCATTATATTGAAGCCGGTATGCCTGAGTCCTTTAACGTGTTGTTAAAGGAAATCAAATCCTTGGGCATAGACATAGACCTTGAGTGAGGTAGTGAACATTGAAAGATTTATTAAAGCTGCTCAAGCAACAGAATCAGCTTGATGAATTCGACGCCATTGCCATCGGCCTGGCGTCGCCGGAAAAAATACGTTCCTGGTCCATGGGGGAGGTGAAGAAACCGGAAACCATCAATTACCGGACTTTCAAGCCCGAGCGGGACGGCTTGTTCTGTGCCAAGATCTTTGGTCCCGTGAAAGACTACGAGTGCCTCTGCGGCAAGTACAAGCGGCTGAAGCACCGCGGCGTGAAGTGTGAAAAATGCGGCGTCGAGGTAACCCTGTCCAAAGAGCGGCGGGAACGTATGGGGCATATCGAGCTGGCCAGCCCGGTGGCGCATATCTGGTACCTGAAATCCCTCCCATCCCGCATGGGGCTGTTGCTGGATATGACGCTGCGGGAAATAGAACGGGTATTGTACTTTGAAGCTTATGTGGTCATCGAACCGGGCATGACCCAGCTGGAGCGTGGCCAATTACTGGCAGAGGATAGCTACCTGGAGGCCATTGAAGAATATGGCGATGAGTTCGAGGCAAAAATGGGCGCCGAGGCCATTCGCGAACTGCTTGCCAACATCGACCTGGGCATGGAGATAGAGCAGTTACGGGTTGAGATACCGCAGACCAAATCCGAGACGAAACTGAAAAAAATGTCAAAACGCCTGAAACTGCTGGAAGCGTTTCAGCGTTCCGGCAACCTGCCCAAGTGGATGGTTATGGAAGTGCTGCCGGTGTTGCCGCCTGATTTGCGGCCGCTGGTGCCGCTGGATGGGGGCCGTTTTGCCACCTCTGATCTGAATGACCTGTATCGCCGCGTCATCAACCGTAATAACCGCTTAAAACGCCTGCTTGACTTAAATGCGCCGGACATCATCGTGCGTAACGAGAAGCGCATGTTGCAAGAAGCGGTGGATGCGCTGCTGGATAACGGCCGGCGCGGCCGGGCTATCACCGGCACCAACAAGCTGCCGTTGAAGTCTCTGGCCGACATGATTAAGGGCAAGCAGGGGCGTTTCCGCCAGAATCTGCTGGGCAAGCGTGTCGATTATTCGGGACGCTCCGTGATTGTGGTAGGCCCCACCCTCAAGCTGCACCAGTGTGGGCTGCCCAAAAAAATGGCGCTGGAATTATTCAAACCTTTCATTTTCAACAAGTTACAAGGCCGCGGACTGGCAACAACCATCAAGGCGGCGAAGAAGCTGGTGGAGAGAGAGGGGACGGAGGTTTGGGATATTCTCGATGAGGTTATCCGCGAGCATCCGGTCATGCTGAACCGGGCGCCCACCTTGCATCGGCTCGGAATCCAGGCCTTTGAGCCGATCCTGATCGAGGGCAAGGCGATCCAGCTGCATCCGTTGGTCTGCACCGCGTTCAACGCGGATTTTGACGGTGACCAGATGGCCGTGCACGTGCCACTTTCCATTGAAGCGCAACTGGAACTGCGCACCCTGATGATGTCCACCAATAATATCCTCTCACCGGCCAATGGCGAGCCGATTATCGTGCCGACCCAGGATGTGGTGCTGGGGTTGTATTACATGACCCGCGAGTCCGCCGGGGCCAAGGGTTCGGGCAAGAGTTTCGTTGACGTGAGCGAAGTGCATCGCGCCTACGAATGCGGCGCGGTGGATTTGCACGCCCGGATCAGCGTGCGTATCAAGCAGGTTGCAGAGAGCAACGACAGCGATGAGCCGGCGCGCTATGAACGGGTGGACACCACGGTAGGGCGGGCGCTGCTGTCGCGCATTCTGCCTGAGGAACTACCGTTTTCCCTGGTCAATCAGGTACTCAACAAACGCTCTATTTCCAGGCTGGTCAACGTCTGCTACCGCCGTCTTGGCCTGAAAACTTCGGTGATTTTCTCCGACCGCCTGATGTATGCCGGCTTTCACTATTCAACCCGGGCCGGCGTCTCTTTCGGCGTTGATGACATGGTGGTGCCGGAAGTCAAGAGCAGCATCATCAGCGAGACGGAAGCACAGGTCAAGCAGTTTGAGCAGCAATATATTGACGGGCTGATCACCACCGGTGAACGCTACAACAAGGTTGTTGACATCTGGTCCCATGCCAATGATCAGGTCGCCAAGGCCATGATGGAAAAACTGGGCGTGGACACGGTTCAGGACCGGGACGGCAATGCGGTGGACGAACCGTCCTTCAATTCAATTTTCATGATGGCGGATTCCGGCGCACGTGGCTCCGCGGCGCAGATCCGGCAACTGGCCGGTATGCGCGGGCTGATGGCGAAACCGGATGGTTCCATTATCGAAACACCTATTACCGCAAACTTCCGGGAAGGTTTGAATGTTCTCCAGTATTTTATATCGACCCACGGTGCGCGCAAAGGTCTGGCCGATACTGCTCTGAAAACCGCTAATTCCGGCTACCTGACCCGACGGCTGGTGGACGTTGCCCAGGATCTGGTAGTGGCTGAGGAAGATTGCGGCACGCAGGCCGGTGTGCGCATGACTTCCCTGATTGAAGGCGGAGACGTTGTCGAACCACTGCGGGAGCGGGTTCTGGGCCGGGTGTTGGCTGCTGACGTCACGAGACCCGGGGAGCCTGAGGAGGTGATTATTTCCGCGGGCACGCTGCTGGATGAAGAACTGGTCGAGGCGCTGGATGAAAACGGTGTGGACGAGGTGGAGGTGCGGTCGGCCATCACCTGTGAGACCCGGTATGGCATTTGCGCGAAATGTTACGGCAGGGATCTGGGCCGGGGCCATCTGGCCAATATCGGCGAGGCTGTCGGCGTGGTTGCAGCGCAATCCATCGGCGAGCCCGGCACGCAGTTGACCATGCGCACGTTTCATATCGGTGGCGCCGCATCCAGGGCGGCTGCGATCAGCAGCATCGAGGTGAAATATGGCGGCAGTGTGCGCCTGGACAATGTCAAGCTGCTGGAACAGGAGAGCGGCAACCGGGTTGTGGTCTCGCGTTCCGGTGACGTTTCCCTGCTCGATGAGGTAGGAAGAGAACGCGAACGCTACAAACTTCCTTACGGCGCAGTGCTGACGGTGCAAGGTGGCGATACGGTCGAGCCGGGCGTTAAAATTGCCAGTTGGGACCCGCATACGCATCCGGTCATATCTGAGGTCTCGGGCCGTGTCCAGTTCGCCGACATCGTTGAAGGCAAGACCGTTTCCCGGCATGTGGATGATATTACCGGTCTGACCAACATGATGATCATGGACCCCAAGGAACGCCCCAGCGACGCCAGGGAACTGCGCCCGACCGTCATCCTGATGGATGCAAACGGGGTGCAGTTGAACTTCCCGGGAACAGACATTCCCGCACATTACCCGCTGCCGCCCAAGGCCTTGATTACCGTCACCGCCGGCGCCGAGGTCAAGGTGGGTGATGTGGTGGCTAAGATGCCTCAGGAATCCCTGAAAACCCGCGATATTACCGGTGGCTTGCCCCGGGTGGCGGACCTGTTCGAGGCAAGAAAGCCCAAGGAGCCGGGAATCCTGGCCGAAGCCACCGGCACAGTCAGCTTTGGCAAGGATACCAAAGGCAAGCAACGTCTGGTCATCACCGATCGCAACGGCGAGAGCAACGAATTACTGATTCCGAAATGGCGTCATATCAACGTGTTTGAGGGAGAACAGGTAGAAAAGGGCGAGGCGGTCGTCGATGGTCCACCGACCCCCCACGATATCCTCAGGTTGCAAGGCGTGCACGCGCTGGCGAACTATATCGTGAACGAAATCCAGGAAGTCTATCGCTTGCAGGGCGTGAAGATCAACGATAAACACATCGAGGTCATCGTGCGCCAGATGCTGCGTAAGGTGGAAATCACAGAACCCGGAGAATCGGTCTTCCTCAAGGGTGAACAAACGGAAAAAGCGCTGGTGATGGAAGAGAACGAACGGTTACGCGCCGAAAACAAGTTAGAAGCGCAATGGGAGCCCGTGCTGCTGGGCATCACCAAGGCGTCCTTGTCAACGGAATCGTTTATATCGGCGGCATCATTCCAGGAAACCACGCGGGTGCTGACCGAGGCCAGCGTTAACGGCAAGCGGGACGACTTGCGCGGCTTGAAAGAGAACGTTATCGTCGGCCGCCTGGTCCCGGCCGGCACCGGTCTTGCCTACCATTCCGATCGCAAGAAAAAACGCCTGGAAGATGATCTTGAAGTACAGGAAGGCATTGCTGAGGACGCACTTGCAAGCGAGGCCGACGCTGATGAAGGCGAGGTCATCATGCTGACCCCGGCGCCGGAAGAACCGATGCCAATGGCCGGTACTCTTTCGAATTAAAGGGCGTCTTCCCCACGCATTAAGGGCGCCTCACCCGTAACCCTGTTCCCGGGCTTTCACCAGCCGGTACAGGGTTTCGTGGTACGGCGCCGGGATGCCGGTTTTGTGCGCCTCGCGCACGATGGCTCCGGTGATCCAGTCTATCTCCGTCAGGCGTTTGCTGCGCACGTCATCCAGCATGGAGGGAATATGGGCATAGTCCTCGCCGCTGGTGGCGCCCTGGTTGACCGCCCTGACGTTCATTACCCAAGGGTCGTCCGCCAGCGTAACGCCGCGGGCTGTGGCGATACGTTTGGCTTCGTCCATCATGGCGCGCACCAGGTGACCCAGATCCTCCAGATTGTCTTGCACCGCAAACGCCCTGACGTGCGGTAAGTCCGTGAGCGCCGAAATGCTGTTCACCGCCGAGTTGAAGATCAGCTTGGACCACTGGTGCGGCAGCAGGTCCTCGTAGGCCTCTGCCTTCAGGCCGGAACGGATGAAGAGTTCTTCGACCTGCCTGACGTATTCATACGTTGCACTGCCCCCCGCCCAGGGGCCCATCCAGGTGGCCGTATCCAATTCGTACTCCACATGCGTGTCTGAGTGGCGGGTGCCGCTCATGAAGGTGACACCGGATATGATCGGCCAGTCACCGAACCGACTCACCCTTTCCTCGCAGCCCAGGCCGTTCTGGATCATCAGTACGTGGGCATTGGGGAAATGGCCATCGATCAGCTGCGCACAGGCCTCCACGGCCAGGGCCTTGGAGGCAATGATGACCAGGTCAACCTCGCCCAGCTCCGCTGCGTCCGTGGCGGCGCGTACCTTTGTATGCAGTTCCGATTTGCCGCTGACTCGCAGACCCTCGTCATTCAATGCCTTGGCATGTTCGTCCCGGCGCGCCAGCACCGCCATATCTGTGACGTTACCTAAGTGCCCCACCAGCAAACTGCCGATGGCGCCGGCGCCGACGACGCATACTTTTTCGATTTCTCTCATTCGGTAGTTGTCCGCGGCTGCCGCAGCTGCGATTATACCACCCGTGCAACAATATCCTTGAACTCCTCGTCAGTCACCAGGCGGGCGTTGCGGGTGCCAAGGTCTTTCACCTCCGCCAGCACGCCGGCGCGCTTGTCTTCCGGTATGTTCAGTCCCAGTTCCTCGCCTTTGAGCCTGATGTTGGACAGCCCGCTCTTCTTGCCCAGTACGATGCGGCGTTCGGCATCCACAATCTCCGCTGAGTACGGTTCGATGGCTTGTGGAATGTGGAACTGGTTCGCCACCGCGCCGCTCTCGCGGGTGTAGAGGAACTCCCCAACCACGGGTTTCCAGCCGTCCACGCGATAACCACCGGCTTGTTGCACCACCTTCGAGGTCTCCCTGGCGCGGGTCAGGTCCAGTTCCACCGGCATGTCGTACAGGCATTGCAGGGCCAGGGCCACTTCGCAAATATCTGCATTGCCGGCGCGCTCGCCCATACCGTTGATGGTGCCCTGGATCCAGCGGGCGCCGCCACGCACCGCCGCCACCGCCGAGGCAGTCGCCATGCCAAAATCATTATGGCCGTGCCAATGGATGGGGATGTCGGGCCCCACCCAACTGCTCACCTCGCCAAGCAACCGTTCCACCGCTTCCGGGGAACATACGCCGATGGTGTCCACCACGGACACCTCATCGGCGCCCTGCTCGATAGCCGTTGAATACACGTCACGCAGGAAACCCAGGTCGCTACGGGTCGAATCCACGGCAAAGAAGTTCACGGTCTTAATCCCGTTATCCTTGGCATGACGGATGGCGTCGGTAACGCGCTGCAAGACGATGTCCCGGGTGAAACCGTAGGCCTTGATCTTCATGTCACTGGTCGAAATCTCGATCAGGACATGCTCCGTCCCCAGTTCAATATGGGCATCAATATCCGCCGTCACAGCCCGGGAAAACCCCCAGATCTGCGCATCCAGTCCCGCGTCCAGGATACGCCTCACCGCCGCGGTATCATCAGCGGAAACCCGCGGAAACCCCGACTCAATCCTGCTCACACCCAGGTCACTGAGCCGGCAGGCAATATCGAATTTTTCCTCAGGGGTAAAGCAGACGCCAACGGACTGCTCCCCATCGCGCAATGTCGTATCGTAAAAACGCACTGGCGCGGAGCGATCGAAGCGGGACAGAATGTCATCGGTTCGGTTCAGGTCGCTGGTCCAAATCTTGTCGGGGGCAATGTTTTTACTCATATTATTCACTAAGTCAATGATGTTAATGTCTCACGTGGATGTACAGGATAAACAGGATTTTTTGACGAATAATTTATGGCCACCTCTAAAAATTAGAGGTGGCCGTGCAGCATAATGGATATGCTGCCATTTTTAAGCACGTAAGTGCTTGAAAATGAAGGAAATGAAAAATCACACTTTTTCATTTCCGTCTCTAAAAATGCCACGGAGGGCATTTTTAGAGGTTATCTTATCGTGTTCATCCTGCATATTCTGTATATCCCTGTTAATTACCTGCTGAACCACTCATACAACTCATCGGCCGTGGCAAACCATACGTCGTCCCGCGCCAGAATATAATCCAGCGCCTGCTCGAAATACTTTATCCGGTGCGGCGCCCCCATTATATAAGGATGTACGCCCAATGACATGACCCTGGGCTGCTCTGCGCCTTCTGCGTAGAGTCGATCGAACTGGTCCATGGCGCGTTGCAGCCATACATCCGATGTGTGCGCGTGTACGACCATCATCGGCAGGTCGCTGAGTTCAAAGGAATACGGCATGGCCATGATCGGCCCGGCCGCGGTTTTCATGGTCACAGGGTGTTCGTCCATAGGCCAATCGCAGACGAATTTGAACCCGGCTGCGGCCAGGTGATCCAGGGTATCCAGGGTCTCTTGCAGGCCCGGCCCCAGCCAGCCCTTGGGCGCCTTGCCGGTGTAATCCTTGATTATGGCAAAGGATTTGTGCGCCACCTCTGCCTGATCCTCGACAATGTGCATGGGCGCCTGAGCATAACCATGCCCCATGAAATCGCAGCCGGCTTCCCGCAGGGCCCGCGCCACCGGCTCGCCGGCGCTCTCGCACACCCGTGCATTGATGGCGACGTTGGCCTTCAGGTCGCGCGCCGTCAGCGCCTCCATAATGCGCCAGATGCCGACCCGCATACCGTACTCATGCCAGGACCAGTTGGGCACATTGGGCACGGTAACAACCCCCGCCGGCGCGGTCACATACTCCCTGGCAACGGGCTTTTCGATATTCCATTCCTCAATATTGACGATCATGTACACCGCAATACGCGCGCCGTTCGGAAGCCGCAAAGGTTCCCGCTGCGGCATGGCGGAATAATCAAATCGTTCGTGGGGCAGTTTCATCAGGGCATTTTAACCCTGAAACGGATAAACTACCACCAGGAGGAACTTTAAGGTAACCCCTAAAAATGCCAATGTCCCCACCACAACCACCTGCACAGGTTGGCTATACCAACTTCATCGCCGAGGCCGACGCTTGGAACGAAGCTCAAGCGGAACGCGCCGGGCAACTACCGGAACTGCTCAGCAAAAAAAACATCAAGACAGTCCGTGTCGTTTACAGCGATCAACACGGCCTCATGCGCGGCAAGGCTTTGAGTACGGAAAACTTTCTGCTGGCTCTGAACAACGGCGTCACCGAAACCGTTGCCAACCTGGGAAAAGACACGGCAAATTTCCCGGTAGTCCCGCTGTTCGACCGGGATGGCGGCTTCGGCCTTGAGCAAATGGGCGGCGTCGGTGATATGCTGCTGGTCCCGGACCCACTGACAATGAAAATCCTGCCTTGGGCGCAGGATACAGCCTGGGTCATTTCCGATCTCTATCTCAAAGACCACACCCGCTGCCCGTTCGACTGTCGGCAGCTCATGCGTGACGCGCTGACGGCGCTGAAAGAACAGGCGTTTGATTACATCGCCGGTCTGGAACTGGAGTTCTACGTGTTCGACATAGAGGATGAGAAACTGTCACTGCGCGACTCCGGCCAGCCGCCTACCCCGCCGGCCGTGAAGGCAATCAGCCATGGCTTTCAGTACCACGCCGAGCACCTCCTGGACCAGGCCGCGCAGGTGGCCGACATGATCCGGGACTTGGCCCTCGGGCTGGAACTGCCTCTGCGCACCATCGAAGCCGAATGGGGTCCGAGCCAGTTCGAGGTGACATTCAATCCCTTAAACGGCCTCGCTGCGGCCGATTCCCTGCTGCTGTTCCGCAGCGCGGTCAAACACCTGATGCGGCGTCACGGCCTGCTTGCCAGCTTCATGGCAAAACCGGCCCTGCCCAACGTCTATTCCAGCGGATGGCACCTGCACCAGTCACTGCGGCACAGGCAAACCGGGGCCAATGCGCTCATCGACAACGAAAACCTGTTAAGTAAAACCGGCTACCACTACCTCGGTGGCCTGCTGCAACACGGCGCAGCCCTGACCGTCTTCTCCAACCCCACCATCAACGGCTACAAACGCCTCAACGCCAACCTCCTGGCCCCAAACCGAATTCTCTGGGCGCACGACAACCGGGGCGCGCTGCTGCGACTGGTAGGCGGATACGCCGAACCGGGAACACGGATCGAGAACCGCGCCGGCGAGCCCTCGGCCAACCCGTATCTGTACATGGCCTCACAGATATATGCCGGACTGGATGGGCTGCAGAACAAAACAGACCCGGGCGATCCGGTGCGAGATGACCCCTACCAACAGACCAACAGACCGGCCATGCCGAGATCGCTGATGGAAGCGGTAGCAGCGCTGGACGGATCAACAGTATTAAGAGCCGGGTTCGGAGACCGGTTTGTTGATCATTTACTGCTGATTAAGCGGGCGGAGATCGAGCGCTTTCTGGCGCATGTTACGGATTGGGAACACAGGGAGTATTTTGAGATGTTTTGATGGATTTAGGAACATCAGTGAAGTTTCAGTCGTGGCCGGGTGCGGGCGGCGAAGAAGCTGGCGATGCTGAGATAGATGGTTTTGGTGATGCCGAATATCGACAACAGGTGCATCTGGTACAGCGACAGGTAGGCCCAACGCGCCAGGCGCCCCTCAAACGTTATCACGCCTAAGGCCTTGCCCATGAGTGAGCCTACTGCAGATTGCGCGGCGATGGATACCAGCGAACCGCGATCCTTATAGTTGAAATCCAACAACGGCTGGCCGGCTGCGTGGCGTTGCAACTGTTGCACCAGGAATGCAGCCTGCTGTGTTGCGGCCTGGGCGCGTGGCGGCACCGGCATCTCCTTGCCGGGCCAGGGACAACAGGCGTTGTCGCCCAGCACAAAAACATTGTCAAAACCAATGGCCCGCAAGGTAGTATCGGTCCTGATACGCCCGATCCGGTCGTGTTCGAATTGCGCGAGTGATTTGATCACTGCCGGCGCAGCGATGCCGGCGGCCCAGATTTTCAGATGCGCGGCAACGTTCCGCTCCCCATCCAGTATGATGCTGTTCTGATCTACCCGCGCCACGCGGCTGTTCAGCAATACCTGGATATCCAGCTTCTCCAGCTCACGCCGGACTGCGCGCGACAGACGTTCCGGCAACCCCGGCACCAGGCGTTCGCTGGCCTCAATCACGCTGATGCGGACGCGTTCCGGCGGGACCAGCGCGTCGATGCCGTTGTGTGTCGCTTCGCGCAGCTCGGCTGCCAGTTCCACACCGGTGGCGCCGCCGCCCACGATGGCAATATCAATGGAGCTGCCGCCGCCAGCGCGCGCGTCGCTGTCATAGCGTAAACACAGGTTGAGGAATTCCCGGTGCAGACTCTGTGCCTGCTTCCTGTTATCCAGGAACAGACAGTGTTCCGTAACGCCCGGGATGCCCAGGTCAGAACACACGCTGCCGATAGCCAGCACCAGCGTGTCGTAGCTCAAGGTACTGCCCGGCACCATGGGTTTGCCCGCATCGTCGGTGACGGCATCAAGCATGACAAGTTGTTGTTCGGTGTCCACCCCGGCCAGACGGCCAAGGTGGAACTTGTAGTCGTTGCGCACCGAGTGCGCCAGGAAACTGACCTCATCATCGCCAATACCGCGGGAACCCGCAGCAAACTCATGCAAGGACGGTTTCCACACATGGGTCAGCGTCGCATCCACGAGCCGCACCGACAGGCCCGCTCCGGAACGAGCGGCCCGCCCAAGTTTGGTAGCCAGATGGATGCCGCCGACCCCGCCGCCGACAATGACAATATCGTGGGCGCTGGAGATTTCCCCGCCCACTTCAGGCGGCTACCGCGACAGCGGGCAGGCCAGACCGGCCCATGACGCCTGCCCCCGACCTGAACAAGGCGAGCAGTCCGCTCCAATCAATGCTGTCAGCTTTTGCACTCACGGCACAATTATAGCCCCCCGGTGCAGAAAAATCCCCTCCGTGAGTGTGCAGACCAACATGAGGCGTATATGTCGTCCGCATCAGCAGGGTACTGAACATGAGGGTTTGCAGGCGTCCATCATTCAATCCAGAACCTGGATAAACCCCTCCCGGTTTGGCATCTTTACTTCGGGCAAGGTGGTTGCGTTCATCTCCCGGTCTTCGGGGATGAGTTCGTTCAGGTACAGCAGGTAGGCGGTAAGGGCATAGACTTCGGAGTCGGTCAGGCTGCCTGGTTGGGCCATGGGTTTGGCGCGGCGGATGAAGTCGAACAGGGTGGGAGCGTAAGGCCAGTAGGCGCCGATGGTTTTCTCCGGCCACTCGTCGGTGAGTTGCATTTGGGCGCCGGCGAGTTGATCGCCGCTGTCGCCGAGGCCGCCGGGGCCATGGCAGGACAGACACAGGTTGTCGTAGCTTACCTTGCCCTGCACAGCCGTGCCACCGCCTGCGGGGAGGCCGGCGCCATCTGGCATGATGCCCCGGTCGTGGCTGTCGATGGCGCGGCGGTCTGCCGGCTCACCCAGATTGGGGCCAGCAGCCGTCGGGTCGGCGCCGGAGTCAATCCCAGCCAGCGTCAATACCGAGATCAGCGCCAGACTGCTCTTGTTGGGCAGCATAAACATGGCTCACGCTTCCTGCCTTGTCCACGCTCCAGGTGACGATGGCGTTGTAATGGTAAAAACCGTGCCGGCCGCGCGCAGCCAGCAGTTGTTCCCGTTCCGGTTGCACGTAGCCGGTTTCGTCCGTAGCCCGGCTTTGCAAAATAGCTGGCGCGCCGTCCCACTGCCAAGGGATACGAAAGCGGGTAAATGCCTTGGGCAGTACCGGCTCCTGCAATGCGGCCGGCGCCCAGGTCTCCCCGCCGTCCGCAGACACCTCCACTTGTGTTATCCGCCCGCGTCCGCTCCAGGCCAAGCCGGTCACCTGGTACAGCCCCGGTCCCTGCTGCAATACCATGCCGCCGGAAGGCGAGGTAATCAGGGATTTGGCCTCCATGGTAAATGTGAACATGCGCGCCTTGCCGGACGGCAGCAGTTCGGTATAGCGCGCGGTCTCGTTCCTGGCCATGATGGGGTGCGCGGCCGCCTTCAGGGAACGTAACCATTTCACGTTTAACACCCCCTCCCAACCGGGCAGGATCAAGCGCAACGGATAGCCGTTCTCCGGCCGCAGCCGCTCGCCGTTCTGGTACAGCGCCAGCATGGCGTCGTCCATGGCCTTGGCCATGGGGATGCTGATATTCATGGCGAACGCATCGGCGCCGTCGGCGATCAACCACTGCGCGGTGCTATCGATACCTGCCTCCGTCAGTATCACGGACAAAGGTACGCCGGTCCACTCGCTGCATGACACCAGGCCATGGAAGTAGCCGGCCTCGGCCCGTGAAGGCGTTTTATTCCAACCGGCGTTGCTGTTGCCGCCGCATTCGACAAAACAGATCTGTGAGCGCAACGGATAACGCAGCAGGTTGTCCATACTGACAAACAGCGGTTGGCGCACCAGACCGTGCACCAGCAGTTGGTGGGCATCGGGGTCGATCTGCGGCACGCCGTTGTGATGACGCTCGTAATGCAGGCCGTTGGGCGTGATGATGCCTTCCAGCCGATGTAATGGCGTCCAGGAAACGCCGTTGTTACGCCATACCCGGTTGGGGGAAGCAAAGCGTGCCACCTCACTCTCATGCGGCGACGGTTGCCCGTAGTGGGAAAACGGCTCCCCTGGTCTGTTCATCCAATCCGGTCTGGCCGGCGTTGCCGCCACGGTGGTAGCGGCCAGCAACGGCGCGCCACCGAGCGCCAAGCCCCCTTGCAGGAACAGGCGCCGGTCCAGCAAACCGTTACCGGCTGCCAGATGCAGGGATTTATTGTTAGCGCTCGTCAATATTTTCAGGAGTGTATTAACAGGGATATACAGGATATACAAGATAATGTTGTTTCAGGCGACGTGATGAGTTACGTGCGTAGCCGACGGTTCAAAACGGACAAAAATATTTTCACCCATCCTTTATATCCTGTACATCTTTGTTAAACAAAACAAAAACACCTTCCCCGCCATGCTCAAAGTCGATCCAGACGAAAGGAATACGAGGGTATTTTGCCTCCAGCGCGGCGCGGGCGTTGCCGACTTCCACTACCAGGATGCCTTTGGGTGTGATATGTCTGTGGGCGTCTGTCAGAATACGATCTACCACATCCAGACCGGTGACACCCGCTGCCAGAGCAAGAGACGGTTCATGCCGGTATTCAGCCGGCAAGGCCGCCATTTCCCCAGCGGTTACATACGGCGGATTGCAGACGATTATATCATACCTGATGTCTGTCAATGCACCGAACAGGTCAGATTCGACCAGGTTTATACGTTGTGTCAGGCCATGCCTGTCACAATTGATGCGCGCCACTTCCAGCGCTTCCGGACTGATATCCGCGGCATCGACAAGCGCGGCGGGAAAGGCCAGGGCACAGGCGACGGCAATGCAGCCGCTGCCGGTTCCCAGGTCCAGGATGCGCGTTACCTCCGGGGCTTTGATCCAGGGTGAGAATCCGTCACGGATCAGCTCGGCGATGGGTGAACGGGGGACCAGGACACGCTCGTCCACATAGAACAGCAGGCCGCCAAACCAGGCCTTGTTCAGCAGGTAGGCCGTCGGCTTCCTGGAGTTTATCCTTGCATCAACCAGTTTCCTGATACGCTCCTGTTCAGTGTCGGTTACTTTTCCGTTCAACTGTTCCCGGCTCAGGTCAAACGGCAGGTCCAGCGCGCCCAGCGTCAGGTATGCGGCTTCGTCTAAAGCGTTGCCGGCGCCGTGACCGAAAAACAGGCCCGAACGGACAAACCGTTGCTCGGTCCAGTCAATGAGTTGGCGCAGATTAGTCAAGCTGCTTCAGGCCGGTTTTGCATCAGGTGCCTTCTTATTTCGTCTGTCGCACTGTAGGCGAAAGTTGAGGATTTTTCTTTGTGTATGACTGCATACCAATCGATAAATAACCGGTCTTCAGTTAATGGCTTGGCAATGATGGGGTGGCTGTTCAGGTAGGGCGCCAATATCCAGTGGGTAAGTACGGTGACGCCCAGACCAGCGCTGACCATTTCTATAATGGCATCGGTCCTGCCGATACGGATTATTTTCTTGATTCTTGTTTTTGAATGGCTGAAAAACAGGTCGTATTCCCTCCCTTTTTCGGGCACTGTCTCGTAGGTGAAATAGGTTTCAGAACTGAAATCCTCAACTTCGAGGTGAGTCAGCGTGGATTTGGGATGTGTCGCCGGTAATACCGCCACCATCTCATCTCGAAATAATTTTATCGACTCCAGCTGATCATCATTGCCAGGACGGGAAATGATGGCCAGATCAATGACATTGTCTTGCAGCGCTTGTACAGGATCATCGACGACATCAGCGAGCAGTTCAATTTCCACACCCGGGTTTGATTGGCGGAAACGCCGGACCACGCAGGGGAACCAATGGTACGGTCCGTAGGCTTTCATGCCGATACGGACGGATTCGAAATTTTTTGCCGTCGCCGTGCTGATTTGATACTCGACGTTTTCCAGTTCGTTGAGAATAATTTCCGCCGAAAACAATAATCTCCTGCCGGTATCCGTCAAAAACAGTTTTCTGTTTTTCCTTTCAAACAACATGGCATCCAGCCTGCGCTCTGCGTCATGAAGCCGGTGACTCAGGGCCGATTGGGTGACGCCGAGTTGCCTGGCTGCCGCGGTTACGCTGCCGGTATCGCTGATAGCCTTGATCATGCGAAAGTGCAGTATTTCCAGTTTGAGATTCATAATTTTTTATGAGTTTTTCTCATACTTTGTATGAAAATTATGAGTTTTACTAATCTATTTTACATCACTATGCTTTATCTAAGCATCCAGACGTAACTGCCTTGTGACCACGTTAACACTTTCAGACATCCGGGCGTTTGATGCAAGCGACCCGCTTGCACAGGTAAGAGAACGGTTTGATTTACCTGCGGATACTTTTTATTTCGCGGGCAATTCTCTGGGGGCATTACCGAAAACCATTCCACAACGTTTGCAAAAACTGGCGCTGCGGGAGTGGGGACAAGGCCTGGTACGCAGTTGGACGCGGCATGACTGGTTTGAACTGCCGCAAACCGTGGGTGACAAACTGGCACGATTGATCGGCGCCCGTGCAGGGGAGGTGATCGTTTGTGACAGCACCTCCGTCAACCTGTACAAGCTGGCGATGGCGGCATTGCGCCTGCGTCCAAAGCGCAACAAGATCATTACCACCTCGGATAACTTCCCGACCGGACTTTATATTTTGCAGGGACTGACAGCCACCCTGAATCGGGATATAGAACTCAAAATTCTCGACCCGAATGAGTTTCTCAATGCCGTCGACGGGAACACGGCGCTGGTTACCTTGACCCAAGTCGATTACAGGACAGGTTACCTCCACGACATGGAGGAAGTCACCCGGCGCGCCCACTAGAACGGAGCGCTGACGTTATGGGATTTGTCGCACAGTTGCGGCGCCATGCCGCTTGATCTGGACGCCTGCGAGGTGGATATGGCCACGGGCTGCGGCTACAAGTACCTGAACGCAGGACCTGGCGCACCGGCTTTTGTGTATGTCAGGAAAGACCTGCAAGCGCAGCTCGAGCAACCGTTAACCGGCTGGATGGGACATGCCGAGCCATTTGCCATGAGTGAGCAATATGAGCCGGCGCCGGACCTCCGGCGCCTTTTATGCGGTACCCACCTGGTGCCTGGCCTGGTGTGCCTGGATGAGGCGCTGGACATTTTTGCGGATATCGATATGGAAGAAGTGGCGCAAAAATCCGCAAAATTGGGTGAGTCCTTCATCCGCCTGATGGAACAACGCTGCAATCAGCATGGTTTTATCCTGGCTTCACCGGTAGCGAGCGGACAGCGCGGCAGCCAGGTCTGTTTCCGGCATGAACATGCCTATCCCATCGCGCAAGCCTTGATCGAACGCAAGGTGATCTGTGATTTCCGCGCGCCGGACATAGTCCGTTTCGGACTGACGCCCCTGTACCTGAGGCACGCGGATATCTGGGCGGCCGTCGACGCGCTGGCTTCCGTCATGGAGAAGCAGGAGTGGAAACAGGGCAGATTCAACGAACTGGCGGCGGTGACATGAGCCCGGTTCCTTCAAGCCAGTAACCAATTGAGGTGTAATCATGAGTATTTTTCGAAAGTTCGTAAAATATGCAGCAATTTTATTTTTCCTGCCAGCTTTGACCGCGTCGATGGCATATTCTCAAAACGTCCTGGAAGAAATTGTCGTCACCGCAACAAAACGGGGTCAGGTGAGTATTCAGGACACGGCTATCGCCATCCAGGCATTGACCAATGAAATGCTGGAAAGGCGCGGCGTCGTCGAATTTGCGGACTGGGCTTACACAGTCCCGGGACTTGAATTCAGGGATAACGGGCCCGGTGACAAGCAGTACATCGTGCGCGGTGTGGCATCGCGTGCGGCCTCACCCGTTGGCGTGTACTTTAATGAGGCCGTGTTGACTGCCAATAATACCACCAATGAAGGGGGCGGGCGCAATGCGGAGATCAAACTGTACGATATTGAACGAATTGAAGTATTGAAGGGGCCACAGGGCACACTCTACGGCGCCAACTCCATGGCAGGCACGGTAAAAATCATCAGCAGGCAACCACAATTCAACGAATTCGACTCATACGTCGAAGGACTGGTTGCCACGACCGAAAAAGGCAGTGAGAGTTATAACGGCAGCGCCATGCTCAATTTGCCGATAATTGATGAGCAACTGGCCTTGCGCTTGGTGGGCTGGTATGAGAACAATGGGGGCTATATCGATCAGATCCGCCACGACGTAAACGATGCCAATGAAGAAGACACCTATGGCATACGCGCGCAACTGCGTTATGAGCCTGTGGATTATCTTCGCTTCAATTTAATGGCGCTCTACCAGGATACGGGAGTCGACGATGTGTCACGCTATACCAAAGGCGCGTCATTGACGCCCCCCGCCCCACCTCTTGACACGATTGCCGGTGGCCCGGAATTGGCTGCCACCCGGATTCCCGGGGGCGATCTGGTCAATCATGACTATGTATTTCAACCCTGGGAAGACAAGACTGAAATTTACAGTTTTGAGATGGAATGGGATATCGGACAGGTTACTGTTACCGGCGCAACCAACTGGTATGACCGTGAAAACCTGTACGGTTTTGACTCCGCGTCAACTGACTTCACCTTCGGGGGGGTCGGCTTTCCGTTTGTAAGCACTGCCTCGTTTCCTCAGGAACGTTCCCTGTGGAGCAATGAAATACGCCTGGCCTCACAATTCGACGGCAGGTTCAGTTTTGTCCTCGGCGGGTATGCACAAGTCGAAGATGCAGACTATGATGTGGAGATCGTTGTTGCCGGACCCGAAGGTCGGCGTCTGCCATTCGACCCTGCCACCGAGGGCTACTTTGGACCTGAGTCCGGAAAACCCGGGAACGCGGCGTTTGGCCGCACCCTGAGCTACTCGCTGTTTCAATCTGCGCTGTTCGGTGAGCTGACGTTTGATTTTACGGACCGCCTGACAATTCAGGCCGGCGGCCGTTTTTTCTGGTCCGACCAGGAAATCGAGGAACAGGCAATAAAGCCTATCGGCGCTATTGGCGCCGGGCCGGTGCTGGTTACAGATTTTGCCAGCAACCGTTTTACTCCCAAAGTTTCTGCATCTTATGATCTTACAGACGATGCAATGATGTATTTCACTTATGCGGAAGGCTTTCGGGTTGGGGGGATTAACCAGCGAACGCCGTTTGCGCCTATCCCGCCTTCTTACAAACCGGATAACCTGAGTAACCTTGAAATCGGGTGGAAAACGGCCTGGATGAATCAACGTCTGATCTTGAACGGCTCTGTTTACTGGATCAACTGGGAGGACATACAAATCGTACAGGCCGATGCCATTGTCGGCGTATTCAATTTTGTCAGTAATGGTGGGGAAGCGCGGATTCGTGGAGTGGAAATGCAGGCGGACTTTATCCCGGTTCCCAACTGGGAATTCTCCGCCGCGTTTGCTTATACCGATGCAGAAATAGTTGAAGATCAACCCCAGATCTTTCTGGGTCCGCCGGTGCCGCTCATCCGCACGCCGTTAATGAAAGGAGACGAAGTTCCCGGGGTGCCGGAGTTTTCTGCCACGTTATTTGCACAGTATTCGCGACCACTGACAGGTTCCGCGCTTGAGATGACCATCAGCGGAGATGTATCATACGTCGGTTCATCATCAACCGAAGGTAATGAGCGCAATTCCTTCAACCGGGAGACAGGAGACTATGCCGTGGTTAATTTTCGCGCCGCCCTGCTGAAACAGGACGCCTGGAGTGTAACGGTGTTTCTCGACAATGCATTTGATGAACGGGCTGTCGTCGATGTCATCGCAGACTCTCAAAACCCGGATGACATTACCACGATACGGCCACGCACGGCCGGGCTCAGGGTCAGGCTGGATTTCTGAGTGAAAGTTTCGGTGACCCGGCAGTAACCGGCGCAAATGTCTTCCCGCCCGCGGATTGGTTTGCTTGGTTTCGGGTTTGTCGGCGGCAGGTTGTATAACAGGTTGACGGAACGCCACCCGGAAATAGAAATCGGATTCGTTTACAATCGCAGCCGCGCCGCGCTGACAGGACTGCCACAGAAGATAATCCTTGATGATCCTGGCATTGCCGCGCAACGCGGTTGTGACTTGATCGTGGAGATGGCCCACCCGTCAATCACCGAGCAGTATGGTCTGGACTTTCTGAAATCTTCCGATTATATGCCGCTCTCAGTTAATGGCCTTGCCGACACGGCCCTGCTTGGAAAACTGCTTGCCGCCGCGGAGCAATACGGCCACAGGTTGTTGATTCCGCACGGGGCATTGATGGGCTGTGACAACCTGATTGAATGGAAACATATATGGCAGGAGGTTTGTATCACCATGCGCAAGCACCCGAAGCACCTGAACATCCCGAATTTATTGGACAGTGCCGGTACAGATGACAAGGAGATAACGCTGTACGATGGCCCGGTAGCGGGGATAGCGAATAAATTTCCCCGCAACGTCAACGCCATGGTGGCTTGTGCGCTGGCCACAGTCGGAGTGGACCGGTGTCGGGGGCGCTTAATTGCCTCTGAAGATGCGGAATATGCCACGCTGGAGGTATCCGCTACCGGCAAGGATGGCTCCAAACTCCAGATGAAAAAAGAGGCGCCCATGGTAGGCGTCTCTGGCGCAGAGATGTTCGAATCCCAGTACCGTTCGGCGCTGAAGGCGCTGGGCCTGTACCAGACCCTGGATTTTGTGTAGGCGGCCCGTTTGACTTTTTATTTCCTTACCCAGTACGTATTTCCCACCATTATTTTTACCATTATGTTCGGGATGGGTCTGGCCTTGCGTACAGGCGACTTTCAGCCTGTGTTCACACAACCCAGGGCGGCAATTCTGGGTCTTGTCGGACAGCTGGCGCTGCTGCCCCTGTGGGGTTTGCTGCTTACCCACCTGTTGCCGGTAGCGGCTGAAATCGCAGTGGGGCTGATGCTGCTCGCCGCCAGCCCGGGCGGCGTGACCTCCAATGCCATCGCTTTTACCGCCCGGGCTGATATTGCCCTGTCCATTTGCCTGACTGCGGTTTCGAGTATCCTGGTGTCATTTACCCTACCCCTGTGGGCCACCTATGCCATCAACACTTTTATGGGCGCCGCGGCCGAGTTGGACCTGCCGTTAGGGAAAAGTATTTTACAGTTGGCCTTGCTGACAATTCTACCGCTGACGATGGGCATGATAACCCGGCGCTATGCCGGAGAATTTGCCGTTAAAGCAGTTGAATTTTTTCGCAAATTTTCAATTATTTTAATTTGCTTTCTGGCGCTCAGTACAGTGTGGTTCAATCTGGATTACTTCAGCAGTATGAAGGATTTTCTCACGATAATGGGACTGTGTGCCCTGTTCATGCTGACTATTATGTGTATTGCTTACATTACATCGATTTATTTCAGGCTCTCTACTGCTCAGGGCATGACCATTGTCATAGAAACGGGCGTGCAGAACCTGGCGATCACCCTGTTTGCAGTCATGACGTTGTTGCAACGCCCGGAAGTCGGACGGTTGCCGCTGGTGTATGGAATTTTAATGATCACGGTACCTTGGGTTTTTGTCGCATATTTCAAACGTCAGCAAACAGCCGCCGCCGGGGTCAAGCGCGACGCAACACAGGAGGGGAACTCATGACCAAACTCAGCGCCTTCAACTTCCAATCCTGGCTGGACGAACATTCACACCTGCTCAAGCCACCCGTGGGGAACAAGCAAATCTGGGAAGACACCGACCTCATGGTAACCGTCGTTGGAGGGCCTAACCAGCGTACCGACTTCCATGATGACCCGGCCGAGGAATTTTTCTACCAGTTGCGTGGCGATATGGTATTGAAGGTATACGACAATGGCGAGTTTTACGACGTGCCGATCCGCGCGGGCGATATCTTTTTCCTGCCCGCGCACGTCAGGCATTCACCCCAGCGCCCGGTGGCGGGCAGCATCGGCCTGGTGGTGGAACCCAAGCGGTCCCATGGGGAAAAAGACGGCTTTGAATGGTATTGCTTCGAGTGCGGCAGCCTGGTCCACCGGGCCGAGGTGCTGCTGGCGTCCATCGTCAGGGACTTGCCGCCGCTGTTTGAGAAATTCTTCAACGATGAGGCGCTGCGCACCTGTCCCGTCTGTCAGGCGTTGCATCCCGGCAAGCGCCCACCGGAGGGCTGGATCGCGGTATGAACCCGGTCGTTGACATCCACAGTCATTTTTACCCTGACAATATCCCTGATTTGACCGCACGCTTCGGCGGGGCGTGGCCGGGTTTCCGCCACACCGAACCCGGCAGGGGCATGATCACCCTGGGGAACAAAGACTACCGGCCGGTTTACGAGGCCTGCTGGAACCCGGCGCTCAGGCTGGAGGAGATGGACCGCGATGGGATCGACATCCAGGTCATGTGCGCCACGCCGCTGCTGTTTGCCTACGATAAACCGGCGCACCAGGCGCTGGAATGCGCCAGACTGTTCAACAACGCTGCGCTTGAACTGTGCAACCATAATCCCGAACGTTTGAAAGCCCTGTGTCAGGTGCCCTTGCAGGACATCGATGCATCCTGCGGGGAGGTCAGCCGAGCCGTGGATGCGGGCCACCTGGGAGTACAGATCGGCAACCATGTCGGTCCCCGCAACCTGGACGATGAGGGGCTGCTCACCTTCCTGCAACATTGCGCGGCGGAGGACGTGCCGGTGCTGGTGCATCCCTGGGACATGATGGCGCCGGAACGCATGTCCAGATACATGTTGCAATGGCTGGTGGCCATGCCGGCCGAGACACAGTTATCTATCATCTCGCTGATCCTGTCGGGCGCGTTTGAACGCCTGCCGGACAGCTTGCGCATCTGTTTCGCTCACGGCGGCGGCAGCTTTGCGTTCCTGCTCGGCCGCGTGGAAAATGCCTGGAACCAGCGCGATATCGTGCGGGAGGACTGCCCCCACCCGCCGTCTCATTACACTGACCGGTTTTATACGGACTCGGCGGTGTTTGACGAGAACGCCCTGACCCTGCTGGTAGGCGTCATGGGGGAAGAACGCGTCATGCTGGGTTCCGACTACCCGTTCCCGCTGGGTGAGCAGCGCATCGGCTCCCTCATCAATAACTCGAAGGCATTCAACACGGGGACCAAATCGAGGCTGTCCGGAGGAAATGCCATCAGGTTCTTTGGCCTGTGAGCGGCCAGGTCCGCTCCCCCAACGTTGCGCCCGTTAACCTGCCGGGTTTTTCAAACTGTATGCGCGCGGGCTGCAGCCATAGCGCTGTCTGAATTTCCGGTAAAAATAGGGCAGGCTGTTGAATCCGCATTGGTAGGCGATTGCGTCGATATTGCGCCGCCGTCGCTGGGGGCTGCGTAACACCT
>JAPORZ010000002.1 GCA_026709915.1 Gammaproteobacteria bacterium | reverse complement strand
CACCCTGTTGACCTTGGTCGCCGACGATGAAGAGCTGGCTGACCTGATCGTCGGCGTTACCAGACGCAGCAAAGCTGCCGCCGGGGCACCGGGCCTGTACGTGCGCATTCCCGCGCAGCAACAGGCATTGCTGGTGGCGGGCAGGTTGGCAGTCAGCGCCGATATTATCCAGTGGATCAAGCGCGACATCGTCAATATCGAAGGTGATCGGGTCAATACCGTGCGCCTGCGTCCGGCCGGCGCAACGGCAGTCATTCTGAGCCGGGATGACGCTGCTGACACCTTGATATTACAGGACTTGCCGGAAGGCAAGGAACAGCAATCGGAGTACGTCATCGGCCGCGTAGCGACCGTGCTTGAGAATGTGTACGCCGACGACGTAAGCAAGGCGGATAATATCGATTTCTCCACCCCGGCTGCCACACTCGAAGTTAGCACATTCGATGGCCTGACCGCTGCTATCGAAGTCGCGCAAAGCGGCGAGCAGTCCTATGCGCGTTTTGCCTTTACTGCGCAAGAGATGGCTGTAACCGAGACGCAGGCTGACGAAAAAGCCCCGCCGGAAACCGACGCAGAGGAAGCGCAGGCGCCAACGCCTGCAGAGGAAGCCGCAGCCCTGAACAACCTGCTGCAAGGCTGGGCCTACCGGTTATCCACCTCCAAGGCAGAGTTATACACCCAGACCCTTGACGATTTGGTTCGGGCGCCAGAGCCGGTTACAGAGGACACAGAGCTTTAACCCCGCACAACCCGCGCACGGCTGACATAAACCCGACCTCACATCCTGACCATCCTAAGCCACACAACGGCGGCTTTTCACAGAACGGGCAGTAACATGCCTGTCTTTTTTCAGAGTATTCTCTGCAACTTCCTTAATTTGTTTCTTTCTGGCAGGGGTCAGGACAGATTCGAGTGCACCGGACTCGTAGGCTGCCAACATCTCTCTTTCTGACTTGTCCAGTTTAATTTCCTTCATCTCTCACTCCTGAATATCGCTTTGTAGCCTTACGACTTGGAATTACTGTTTTAAGAAAAATTTCGTCGTCTGTTTCGACATACGGGACGATATAAGAATAGCCTTCGATATCGACAACAAACATTCGCTGATGTGGGTAATCCTTCTCATTCGGATGTTTTATATCGTCAATCAACCCATCATTTTCCAAATAGAAGACGACCTCTTCAAAAGAGATCCCTCTTTCTTCCAGAAGCTTTTGGTTTTTATTCAAGTTCCACTTGAAAGACTTCATGGACTGGAGTCTATCACAAGTGGGTACCTGTTCACCCTCTTTTCGCTATCAAAACCCGGGAAATCGGAATCTTGGGCCCGTCTGATAACTGGCGTGATTTACACATCCGCCGTGGCTGTGTAGTATAGCTCCATCTCTAATACGTAGTCCCCGCATCGGGAGTTTTAACTACCATGTCCACCCTCCGATCCCTGCTTGACACCTATCGTGCCGAAGCGGCTACTGAGTATGATAAAGGAGTTGCCTTCGAGAAGCTGATGACAGTCTGGCTGGTGACGGACCCGGTGCAGGTGCAGCGGTTTCAGCGCGTGCAACGCTGGCCGGATTGGGCGCGTGAGCATGTGCAGGGTGGCGATACCGGCGTCGATCTGGTAGGAACGCGACACGATGGCAAGCTGGTTGCCATTCAATGCAAGTTCTTCGATTCACACTATTCCATTCAGAAAAGAGATATTGACAGCTTTATCTCTGCGTCCGGTAAACAGCCGTTTGCAGAGCGCCTGTATATCGAGACTACCGAGGCGCCCTGGAGCTCAAATGCTGAAGACATGTTGCGCGATCAGGCCGTGCCAATAACGTGCATCGGTTTACAGCAGTTAGAGGAAAGTCCGGTGGACTGGTCTGCGTTTGCTGGCAGCGGCGAGCTGACACGGCCCGAACCCAAGCAGCTGCGCCCCGACCAGGACGAAGCGTTGGCTGCGGTACGCGCCGGACTGGAAACGGCGGCTCGCGGCAAGCTGATTATGGCTTGCGGCACCGGTAAGACGTTGACGTCATTGCGCATTGCTGAAGCGCTGGTGGGACGCGGCGGTTACGTGTTGTATCTGGTGCCGTCGCTGGCATTGATGGCGCAATCGATAAGCGAATGGTGTGCAGATGCGACACTGCCGTTGACCGCCTTTGCCGTGTGCTCGGATACCCAGGTCGGGAAGCGGCGCAAAAACAGGAATGATGTGGCGGAACTCGAGGTCACCGACCTGGCCTTTCCCGCCACCACAGACGCGTCCAGCTTGACGCAGGCCGTGGTAGCCTCAAGCGAAGACACCATGCGGGTAGTATTCGCAACCTACCAGTCAATCGCTGTCATCGCAGCTGCACAACTCCCGGCTTCCAAGCTCCCCGAATTTGACCTGATCCTCTGTGATGAGGCGCACCGCACCACCGGCGCTACTTTTCCCGGCGAGGATGAATCGAATTTCGTGAAGGTGCACGATAACAATATTATCCGTGGCCGCAAACGCCTCTACATGACGGCCACCCCACGCATTTATGGCGAGAATGCCAAGACCAAGGCGCGAGACGTCGATGTAGTGCTGGCCTCCATGGACGATGAGGGACTGTATGGCAAGGTATTATTTCATCACGGCTTTGCCCACGCGGTGGAGAGCGGCATTCTCACCGACTACCGGGTCATTGTGCTGGCCATGGATGAAGGTCAGGTCAGCGCGGCGGTGCAGAAACGTCTGGCTGACGGCGACAGTGAGCTCAAACTGGATGATGCCACTAAGATCGTCGGCTGCTGGAAGGCGTTATCCAAGCAGGGGTTGTCACAAGGCGCAGTGCATGATCCCGGCCCCATGCAGCGCGCCGTGGCTTTCTGTCGCAGTATCGACGCTTCAAAACTCATCAGAGAAGAGTTTGACAAGGTTATTGCGGCGTATCAGGCGGACAGCACAGAGCAAGATGACATTGATCTGGCTTGTGAAGTGGAACATGTGGACGGGACGTACAAAGCCCGCGCCCGGCGCCAGCGTCTTGATTGGTTGAAAGAACCTGCCGGCGCTGAGGTCTGCCGTATCCTGAGCAATGCACGCTGCCTGACAGAAGGCGTGGATGTGCCGGCGCTGGATGCCATCTTGTTCCTGCACCCGCGCAACAGCCAGATCGACGTGGTGCAGGCAGTCGGCAGGGTGATGCGCAAGGCGCCCGACAAACGCATGGGTTATGTCATCCTGCCGGTAGGCATTCCGCCGGGCATGCCTGCCGACCAGGCGTTGAATGACAACCAAAAATACAAGGTGGTCTGGCAGATATTGAACGCGCTGCGCGCCCACGACGAGCGCTTAGATGCCATCATCAACCAGGGTAGCCTGGGGCAGGACGTGAGCGACCGCATCGCCGTCATTGATGCCAGGAGGCGGCTGGACAAGGCCGAGCTCAAGGCCATTACCGCAGAAGTTGAAACATTGCCGACCAGACACAAAAAACGAGCTGGGGTCGGCGAAGGCGGTGGCGGGGTCCGGGACGGCGACGACCGGGAGGACGGTTCGGGCCACCAACAAACACTGGATGTCGCCATTGATGAGTTCTCCCGCGCCGTCATGGCGAAGATTGTGAACAAGTGCGGCAGGCGCGTCTATTGGGAGGACTGGGCGCAGGATGTGGCCGGGATTGCAGAGAAACATATCACCCGCATCACCAGCCTGGTGGCACAACCGGGCTCAGATGCCCAACAGTTTTTCCAGGATTTTCTTAACGAGCTGCGTGACGACCTGAACGAGTCAGTATCAGAGCGCGAAGCCATTGAAATGCTGGCCCAACACCTGATTACCCGACCGGTGTTCGAGGCATTGTTCAAAGACCACAACTTCGTGGCGCAAAACCCGGTTTCCCAGGCCATGTCGGAAGTCCTGTCAGTCATTGATGAGGCGCAGGTCAGCCGCGAAGCTGAAGGGCTGCAAGGCTTCTATGCCTCGGTCGGTCGCCGCGCCGCCGGCATCACCGACCCGCAGGCGCGCCAGAACCTCATCGTGGAACTCTACGACAAGTTCTTCCGTAATGCGTTCCCGCGCACGACGCAAATGCTGGGCATTGTCTATACCCCTGTTGAGATCGTGGATTTCATCATCAAGTCCGTCAATGAAACCTTGCAGGAGCAGTTTGGTCAGTCTCTGGGCGCAAAAGGTGTCCATATCATTGATCCTTTCGTGGGCACCGGCACCTTTATCACCCGTTTGCTGCAATCGGGGCTGATCCCGCCGCAAGACTTAGAGCGCAAGTACCGGCAGGAAATTCACGCCAATGAGATCGTGCTGCTGGCGTATTACATCGCCGCAATCAATATCGAGACGGTGTTTCACTCGATAGCCGGTCGGGAAGACTACCTGCCGTTTGAGGGGGTCTGTCTGACGGATACATTCGCCCTGCACGAGGGTGAAGACCTGTTGTCGGATTACATGAAGGATAATTCGGACCGGCGCGAGCGGCAGAAGGAGACTGATATCCGGGTGATTATTGGCAA
>JAPORZ010000011.1 GCA_026709915.1 Gammaproteobacteria bacterium | reverse complement strand
AAAATGCCACGGATGGCATTTTTAGAGGTTACCTGGAGTTTGAAAACTTACCCATTGATGAGAACGCAACAAAGTGAACGATAAGACCGACGCAACAGCAGCGGAACAGGTTCCCGAGCAAGCTGCACGCGCTGATGGAGAGGCGACCGCTACGGAGATGGTACCAGCCGATGAAACAGCTGCACCTGACGCCAGCGCTGGGGCCGACGCTGCACAGAGCATTCCAGACCCAAAACCGGGCGGACGCTGGTTTGCCACTCTGTTGCTGTGGTGTCTGATTGTCGCCGCGATCGGCGCCGGCGGGTACTTTATCTACGACCTCCGTCAAAACCAGGCAGCCGAGCGGGCCGAACAGGAAGCCATCGCGCACAAGCTGGACTCGCTGCAACGGAGTCAGGCCTTGCTGGGGGAGAGTCTGAGCCAACTTGCAGACCGGCAGGACCGGGCTGATGAGCAACTGCGCGCGCTGCAGCAACACCTGGGCACGTTGCGGCGCCAGCTCAGCCACGCTTCGGGCTGGCAACTCGAGGAGATACAGCACCTGCTGCGGGTTGCATCCCAGCGTCTGACGCTGGCCGGAGATGTGGATACTGCCCTGGCCGCGCTGCATGCCGTCGATACCCGGCTCAGGGAAATCCCCGACGCGGCGCTGATTCCGGTGCGCGAGCGCTTGATCCGTGACCTGCATAGCTTGCAGGCGTACCCGCGTACAGATTTTTCCGGCGCGGCATTGGCGCTGGCCGATCTGGCTGCGCGCGCGCGGCAGTTGCCGCTCAGGGTCGGCGCCGGGACGACCCCGGCGCCGACACGGGAACAGATCGAACAGCCACCGCGCTGGCAATATCTGCTCGGCAACATCTGGCAGGAATTGAAATCCCTGGTCGTCATCACCCGAAACAGTGGGCAAGCAGCCGCGCTGCTGGCGCCGTCGGAGCAGTTTTTCCTGCACCGCAACCTGCGCCTGCAACTCGAAGCGGCGCGTGTTGCGTTGCTGGCCCGGGACGAAGACCAGTATCGGACATCCATCCAAGCCGCTACGGACTGGTTGCGGGAGTTTTTCGACCCGGATGACGCCGGCGTGCGCAGCGCGCTGAAAATCCTGCAGGATACCGCCACGTTAGAGTTAAACCCGCCGCTGCCGTCTCTGGACTCGACCCTAAGCGCCTTTGCTGAGTACCTGCTGCGGCAGGATGGAACCCAGAGCTACCGGGGCGCGCCATGATGAGAGTACTGTTTACCCTGCTGGTGCTGCTGCTGATCGCGGTTGCGCTGGGCTGGACGTTGCAGCAAGCGGCGGGAAAGGTGGTATTCAGCTACGGTGAGTGGACGCTGCAGACCAGCATGGTGGTATTCGTAGTCGTCGCCGGGCTGGCGTTTCTGCTTGGCTACGGGTTGTTGCGGACCTTAGGCAAACTGCTGCGCGCGCCCGCCGACTTGCGGCGCTGGTCTGAAGTCAGGCGGCAGCGTCGTTGTGAACAACTCCTCAACCGAGGCATGCTGGCCATGCTGGAAGGAGATTGGCGCGCTGCGGAACAGTCTTTCAGCAACGGCGCGTCCCTGGCGCGCTCGCCACTGGTGAATTACCTGGGCGCCGCGCAGGCCGCCTACCGGCAGGGCGATACCGAACGTTGTGACCACTATCTGGTGCTGGCGCGTCAGCACGACGACAGCAACAGCCCGGCGCTGGGGCTGACGCAAGCCCGACTGCAAATCGACCGGGAGCAAGCAGACCAGGCCGATGACATCCTGCGCACCCTCGACGGCAAGCATGAACAAGTCACCTTGATGTTGCTGGAAACGGCCACCGCGCTAAAGGACTGGACGCGCGCCGCCAGGCTGATACAGCAATGCAACCGGCGCCACGCGGCGCCGGGGCAACAGCTCACTTCATATCTTGAGTTGCTGCGCCGGGCCGCGGCCGAACCTGAACCCACCGCCCTGGAAACCGTCTGGCGTGCAATCCCGAACAAGCTGAAAAAGGAAAACGCACTGGTTGGCGCTTATGTGCGAGCACGCGTGCGGCAGGAGGATGACCGCGGGTGTGAAGTCATGTTAAGGCGCGCGCTGAAACGACAGTGGGATGAGGACTTGATCAACCTGTTCGGACAGGTGCGCGGGCGCAACCCCAAGGCGCAACTGGAGTTTGCCGAACGCCGCCTGCGTGCGCGCCCCGAAGATGCGGCGCTGCTGCTGACCCTGGGACGTTTGTGCATAACCAACGAACTCTGGGGCAAGGCCGTACGCTATCTCGAACAAAGCGTGCGCCTGAAACCCGATCCGACCACCTGCCGGGAACTGGCAACCCTGCTGGAACAGCAAGGCGACCACGCTGCGGCCCAGACGTATTATCAACAGGGGTTGCGCCTGGCCACTGCTGTGAGTGAGGAAACAAACGCACTGCCTGCCCGTATTTCTCTATGAGGGAACCTCTAAAAATGCCCTCGCTCGTCATTCCTGCCCCTTCGCCGCCATAATCCGTTTGATCAGCGGTTCAATAAGTAACTGTATGGCGAAATTGGTTTTACCGGCGGGGATGACGATGGTGTAGGGGGTGGACATGAACGAACCGTGCAGCATGTCCAGCAGGTAGAGGAAATCGACCGCCAGTTTTTCCCGGTTGCGCACGTGAATGACGGTGTAACTCTCGTCGCTGGAAGGGATGTGTACGGCGCCGAACGGGTTGGCGGTGTCTATGGTAGGCACCCGCTGCAGGTTGATGTCGGTGCGGGAGAATTGCGGCGTGATGTAGTGGACGTAATCGTACATGCGTTCTAAGATCATGTCGGTGGCGTCTTCGCTGCTGTAGCCGCGCACGGTCTTGTCGCGCTGGATCTTCTGGATCCACTCCAGGTTGATGATGGGCGTGATACCGATCAGCACATCCACGTGTTGGGCGATATTCACCGCGTCCGTGATCAACCCGCCGTGCAGCCCCTCATACAGCATTAAATCGGTGTTGTCCGGCAGGGGTGTCCAGGGTGTCAGGGTACCCGGCGTACCGCCGTAGCGCGCGGCGTCGGCCTCGTTGTGGATATAATGGCGCTGCTGGCCACGGCCATGTTCGGCGTACTCCCTGAAACCGGCTTCGAGTTCTTCGAGCAGGTTGCCTTCCGGCCCGAAATGGGTCAGGCGCCGGCCCTCCGGCGCGGCCTGTCGGGCGCGGCGCTCCATCTCCTGGCGGTCGTAACGATGGTAACTGTCACCTTCAATGACCGCCGCCTTGATGCCCTGGCGGTTGAAGATCTTCTCGAACGCTTCCTTGATATTGCTGGTGCCGGCCCCGGAAGAACCGGTCACAGCGATAATCGGGTGTTTAGTTGACATGGCTCCCCTTATGGTTTGGTTGTGAGCACTGACAACGGCGACCCTGATTTTCAGGGGCGCCTGCAAGATGATAAGGTGTCCTTTCAGGACGATCTTCTCACTGGATTCCTGCTTGCGCAGGACAAATCGGCAGGATAGCCGATTTGCACAGCGACAGCTGCCCGCAGGGTTGCGTCCAAGGAAGGACGCAATGAATGACGGTCGCAACCGAATCTGTTACATTCTGACATCATGCAGCAACAGCAACCTACCGATTTCGTACTTTACTTGCGCCTGTTGGCTTATGTAAAGCCATATTTGCGGATTTTTCTTGGCGCGGTGCTGGCCATGGTGATACTGGCGCTGACCAGTCCGGCCATTGCTGCGCTGTTCAAGAACCTGACCGAAGGGATTTTCCAATACGCCGAGGTTGATCTCCTGACCGGCGTGGCGCTGCCGATCTTCCTGGTCTTCCTGAGCGCCGCGCTGGCCTCATACATCAGCCGTTACGCGCTGGCCTGGGTGGCGGAACGGCTGGTCATGGACTTGCGGGTGCAGATGTTCGAGCGCCTGCTGGCTGCTCCCTGCGCCGCCCTGGACCGCGCTAGCGCCGGCAGCCTGGTGTCCCGGTTCACCTTTGACGCAACCCAGCTCAAGGACGCGGCCACCAGCGTCGTCACCACCTTAGGGCGCGACACCCTCAGCATTATCGGGCTGGTGGCCTGGATGGCGTATATCGACTGGTTGCTGACCCTGGTTGCACTGCTGGCAGGGCCGCTTATCCTGGCCGTGTTGCTGATATTACGCCGGCGCCTGCGCCGCCTCAGTCGGCGGGTGCAGGAGACTATGGGCGACCTGCACCATGTCCTCAATGAAGCCATCGCCGCGCGCCGGGTCATCAAAATTTTTGCCGGTCAGCAGCACGAGCAGGCGCGTTTTCACGACACGGCCAATGCCAACCGGCGCATGAACATGAAATTCATCGCCGCCTCCGCCATCGGCACCCCGGCGATTAACGTCATCACCGCGCTGGCGCTGGGCGCTATCGTTTATGTCGCAGCCGACCACGCCGCCACCGGCAGCATTACCGTGGCCGAGTTCAATTCCTTTTTCGCCGCCCTGTTGATGCTGTTAAGCCCGTTGCGGCGCCTGGCGCGCATCAACGAGGACTTGCAGAAGGGCCTGACCGCCTGTGAGAGCGTGTTCGCCTGCATCGACCAGGACGCAGAGGCAGACATCGGAACGCTAACCGTTGCCAG
>JAPORZ010000027.1 GCA_026709915.1 Gammaproteobacteria bacterium | reverse complement strand
TCCCAGCGCAAATTTCCAGATTTCCTGATGAAAAGTAGCGGATACTGGATTGCCCGGTAGCGGATGGTAGCGGATACCGTGACAGACGACGGTAAGGTCAACCATATCGTGATTTGCAAGTTAATGATAGCAGATGAAAACGGAAACCAGACAACCGGGCCACGATAAACATTGACGCAATAGCGAGTTTTATAATAGATTCTACGCAACCCCACCGTTGGTGTGCCCCAACCTTGTTATGACAGGAGGGGAGCCACGGCCCGACAGCCGCCGCTAACGCGGTTGTTCTTTTTTGTGTTTTTCAACTAGCTATTTACTTCTGTCAATATTGGACTATCATTGTCGGTGATCTTTTAATAGAAGCGCCCAAAAGGCGTTAACCCCCCCGGGGTTCGTGTGGTTGAAATACCGTGCAAACGCCGGGGTTTTCTTTTTAAGGATGGGAAAGTGACCGTCGCCAGCACAAAGGCAAGAGCTATAATTTTTATTGATGGGAACAACTTTTATCATGGAATGAAAAAAGAGGGATTATCGTCCATTGAATTAGACTACGCTCAGTTTTCGCGAAAATTGGTCATTAACAGGGAGTGGTTAGAAACGCGGTACTATATCGGCCGTGTCAAGCAGGAAGGGGACACCACCCGTTATCAAAAGCAGCAAAAGTTTTTACATCAGTTGAAAACCTTTGACAAAGTGAATTATTTTCTGGGCAGAGTGGAACGCCGTGAAATGAAGGGCGCCAGCAAAAAGCTCAATAAGTGGCTTAACGCCCTTCCCAACCGTCCTGATGTATCAATATCCCCGAAAATTGTTGAAGAACTACGCAGAGTTGCCAGCATTGACAGCGTGACATGGGTTGAAAAGGCAGTGGATGTGATGATTGCAACAGACATGGTGTCTATGGCTCATGAAAATAAATACGATATTGCATACCTGCTAAGTGCCGATGGGGATTTCACTCATGCAATAAAAAAAGTTCGTGATGCAGGCTGCAAAATATTAGTGGCTTCACCAGTACCTGGCTATCAAATATCTAAAGCTGCCGATTCATTTATTCGTTTGGATAGAAAATTTTTTCATGGTTGCTGGTTGTAGACTAAGGAAATTCGACGCGCTAACCTTCCCATCTTAGCCGGTAGTGCTCCACCTTCACTATCGGTTCCCAGGTTAAGGTGGCCGGGTCGTTGTGGATAACCAGTTCGGGATTATCGGTTGCGCACTGGTAAACAACATAAAGCCAGTAATCCTGTCTCAGCCGTTTTGCGGTTTTGTATTCATTTTCCGTGAGCGCTATGTCCCCGGTGAAGGCGCGACCTTTGACCTCGACGAAGCGGATATCGACGAACGTTTTTGCATCTTCGGGGTGGGGCTTGCGGGCTTTCAGGTCGTAACCCAGGTTCTCTGACTCGACACTCTGGACGGCGTAGCCTTCATCTTCCAGCGCCTAGGTGGCTACCTCAACAGCGATGCGCTCAACCTCATCATCGCGGCGCATCGATGCCAGGCGGGCATCGTTTCGCTCGGGATGGGGTAGCGCCCAGGCGCAACGATGAGAACACGTTTGATCAGGCCGCGAGCTTTCAACTCCTTGATAAGCAAACCGGCCATGATGGTTTTGCCGGCGCCCGGATCGTCCGCCAACAGGAAGCGAATGCGAGGAAGGCGCAGAAAATAGTCGTACACCGCCTCCAACTGATGCGGTAGCGGATCAACCCTGGCTATAGACAGGGAAAAATAGGGATCATGCTCGTAAGCGATGGCCAGACGCATGGCCTCGACACCCAGGCGAAACCTATGGGGGTCGCCGTCAAATGGTTCTTTTTCAGGCGCAGCTTCGAGTTCAGCGATTTGCTCTGATGACAGGATTGGCTGATATGCCTGACTGGTCTTTATTCCTTTGCCGATGAGCTTAATCGCTCCATCCATGGGTATTGTGGTAATGATTTCGACCGGTTCCGGGAAAACGTGCCCTCGCACGATGGCGCCAGCCTTGATCTGCTCAGGCTTCATTACCAATCTTCTCAAACTTGTTCACACTGACGTCAATGCTTCCACATCCTCCAGTTTCATCACTTCCGTGTATTTCATCTTCAGGTCGAACAGGTTGGCCTCGTGCTGGGCGATGGAGCGGTCGCCGACGCAATCTTCGACGATTACCGGCCGGAAACCGTGGCATACGGCGTCGACCGCGGAGGCGCGTACGCAACCGCTGGTGGTGGCGCCGGTGATGAACAGGGTCTTGATGCCGCGCAGGGCCAGGGATGGAGCCAGGTGGGTGCCGAAAAATGCGGAAGGATACTGTTTGCGGATGATCAGGTCGCCCGGCGCCGGGGGCAGTTCCGGCACTATATGGCTGAGTTCGCAGGCTTCGGTGAAGGCCAGGCAACCCGGCACCTTGTCGGTGAACACGTTGGCGTCGGAACCGTCATCCGCATACACCACGCGGGTGTAGCTGACCAACCAGCCACGCGCACGCGCCAGCGTCAGTAACTTAACGGTCTGCTCAATGGCGGAGTCGATATTGCCCCCGCCGAATACTTCCGGGTCGGCAAAACCATTGATAAAATCCACCAGCAGCAGCCCCGCCGGCGCCAGCAGCTCCAGGCTGTTGCCAAAGCCCTGACGGTCATACACCCCTTGTTCGTGCGTGTTACTCATCAGACCCTGCCTCGCGGGCTGCCACCTGATACTCTTTCAACCTGATGTTGCCATGCTCAGAGCCACAAATCAGCCGGAGAGGTCGTTTTCAACGTACTCGAAGACCTCGTTCAGCACATCTTCATCAGCTACGTGATTGGCCAGCAGCAGGATCACCTTGGCGTTAAGCTTGTGGCTCTGCTCGGGGCTGAGCCCTTCGTGCAACGCGATCAGGCGGGCGTAGAAGTCATCCGGGGCGGCAATGCCGAGCTCGGTGCGGAGGCTCACCCCTCCAGCGCCTCCCACATCTCGGCATCCCGCTCGGCAGTCCAGATCTGCGGGTCGGCAATGCCGGAGGCAATATCATAGGCGCGCGCCACATCGAACGGCAGGCAGTGGTCGAAGATTACCCAATGGCCGAAGTCGGGTTTCAGCGTGGCGTAAGTTTCCTTATAAATCTCTTTTAAGTCCTTGCCCTGCTGCTGCCCGGCCGCCACTGCGCGGTACATGGCGGTAACGAAGGCGCGCGTGCCGCCCACACCTTCCTGTATGGTTTCCGGGGTCGTCAGCGCATCGCCGCGGCCCGGCACCAGGGCCAGGGGTTGCAGCGCAGCAATGTTGTCCAGGGTGGTGGGCCAGTCCAGCAGGTAGGCGTCGCCGGTGTAGGGCGTGGCCCCGTACTCCACCAGGTCGCCGCTGTAGAGCACCCGCTCCTGCGGCAGCCAGACCACGGTATCGCCTTTGGTATGGCCGCGCCCCAGTTGCTTGATCTGCACCTCCGTAGCGCCCATCCACAAGGACATGTCGCCGCAAAAAGTGATCGTCGGCCAGGTCAGGCCGGGGATGCTCTCGTACCCGTTAAAGAGTCTGGGGAAGCGTTCAAATTCAGACTTCCAGTCCTGTTTGCCACGCTCTACGATAAGGTCATAAGTATCCCGGCTGGCAATAATGTGTTCCGGCTGGTAGGCGCTGGCCCCCAGCACCCGCACCGCGTGGTAGTGGGTCATCACCACGTATTGCACGGGCTTGTCGGTAACTGACCTGATCTTCTCCAGCACCCGCTCGGCCATCAACGGCGTGGCCTGCGTGTCGATCACCATCACGCCATCGTCCCCGATAATCACCCCGGTATTCGGGTCGCCTTCCGCGGTATAGGCATAGGCATTGTCCGCCAGCCGGCTGAAGGTGACCTGTTTCTCACCCAGGTCGGCCTTGGAAGCGAATTCTTTCACCATTGTCTTATCTTTCCCCGCTTTATCTGACCGCGTTTGATTCTGGTGGAGATGAGTATACATGACTCGGAATATCGATGGAAGATACTCCTCCGGTAGCATCGGGCAGTCAACAAATTTTAGCTTTTGCAATAAGTATCAATAGTGCTATCATGCGTTATGGATGATGTCACAGAAATAGCCGCCCACAAGAAATACACCTACCGGATTATCTGGTCTGAAGAAGATCAGGAATTTGTTGGTTTGTGCGCTGAGTTTCCGAGTCTGAGTTGGCTGGACCCCGATCATGATAATGCTCTGAGAGGTATTCGTTTACTCGTAAGTGAATGCCTGGAAGATATGGCACGAAATAAGGAGAAAATTCCCGTTCCGATTTCTACTCGGCCGTACAGCGGAAAATTCATTATTCGTATTCCACCTCAAGTGCATCGCAATCTCGCTCTCGAAGCTGCTGAATCCGGTATCAGTTTAAATCGCATTATCAGCGCCAGACTTGCCCAGTAAGCCTGCGTACTGTGAACGGCACGCAGCAGCAGCCGGCCTTATGAGCCACAATGACGAATACTGGATGCGGCGGGCGCTGGAGCTGGCCGAACGCGCCCGCACGGCAGGGGAGGTCCCGGTTGGCGCGGCGCTGGTCATGGACGGAGACTGCATCGGTGAGGGTTGGAACCGCTCCATCTCCAGCTCGGACCC
>JAPORZ010000146.1 GCA_026709915.1 Gammaproteobacteria bacterium | reverse complement strand
GCGCAGACGACGCGCAGTTATTCGTTGGATTCCTGCTTGCGCAAGAATGACTAAGGTAGATAGGCATAATGTACTCACTCCTCTACTAATGCCTTGCGGAAAATATCCATGATCGGGTCGGTCAGGTAGCCCCAGGCGGTGCGCTCTCCACCGGTGAACATGATGTCAACGGGCATGCCGGGGCCGATAGTGATGTCGCCCAATTTCTCCATTTCCGCTTCGGGCACCAGGATGCGGGCGATGTAATAGGAGACGCCGGTCTGCTCGTCGCGGAACGCATCCGCCGAGACGCGCGCCACCCTGCCTTCCACCTCCGGCGTGGTGCGCCAACTGAAGGCCGAGAAGCGCAGCCGGGCGACCTGGTCGGGATAAACGTTATCCACATCGGTAGGGCGTACTTGCCCCTCCACCATCAACCGGTCTTCGCTTGGCACGATATTCATGATAGCGCTGCCTGGCGGCACAACTCCGCCCAGGGTGTGCACACTGAGGCCAATGACCCTGCCGTCCTGGGGCGCAACAATGGTGGTACGTTGCAGCACATCCTGCACCGCGTTGATGCGCTCGCGGGTCTCGAACCACTCCTGTTGCGCGTTGGTAACCTGATCCGACACCTCCGTGCTCCAGCCGTTTTCGATTTGCAGGATCTCTTGGCGGGTCTCACCGATCTTGACCCGGGTTGCGGCAATGTCCGCAATCAGCGTACCCAGGTTGCCTACAGTCTGTTCATACTCGCGCTGGCGCGCGATGAGCGCGCCTTCATCGATCAACTGCTGGTCGCGCAGGGCCACCAGGCTTTGCAGATCTTTTTCAATCAGGGCCTGCTCGCGCTGCAAGGCGCCGCGGTGCGCCTCCAAGCCGCGCACCCGTTCCTCCAGCTGCACGATGCGATAGCGCAGCACTTCGATCTGGCCGTGATACTGGCGCCGCCGTACCTGAAACAGGTTTTCCTGCACCGCCAGAATGTCGGCAATAACCGGGTTACTACGTCGCGCCAGCAATTCATCGGAAAAGGTGATCTGTTCCTGCAACAGGCGCTCGGCATTCAGGCGGTTGATCTCCGCTAAGCGCCCGTAATAGCGGCTTTCCAGCAGTTCCAGTTGCGCCCGGTTCTGGGTCTCGCTCAACTCCACCAGCACCTCGCCGGCCTTGACTTCGCTACCCTCGTGCACATACAGGTTCTCCACGATGCCGCCTTCTAAGTGTTGGATGGTCTTGTGCTCCGTGTCCACTACCACCGTACCCATCGCCACTACGCCCTCGGTCAGGGGCGCAAAGATGGACCAGGCCAGGAAACCGCCCAGGGCAATGACGACCACGATGATGCCCCGGCGCATCACCACATCGCGGGACAGCATCGCCTCCAACTCCTTTTTTTCGTCCGCAGCGTCCTGAGACAGGCCCACTTCATCTTCCTTGGGCCCTTGCAACAGGGCAGCGGCATAATGATATGCACGCTGCGCCCAGGCGCTGACTGTACCGATGGCCAGGTCAACAGGTGATTGTCTTGCTTCGGTTGTCATCTTACGTCCCCGCCTGCGCCTGCTTGTCTCCGGGGAGGGCCGGGGCGGGGCGCATGAAACGTTTCAGCACTTCATCGCGCGGGCCGCTTTCCAGCAACATGCCCTCTTTCAACACCAGCACGTTCTCAACCATGCGCAGCAAGCGGAAGTTGTGCGTGACGACCAGGGTGGTGACGCCGCGTTTGGCCAGCATGGCCAGGGTGTTACGTAAGGCATTCTCACCGTCGGTATCCAGGTTTGCGTCCGGTTCGTCCAGCACCACCAGCGCCGGGTCGCCGTACAGCGCGCGGGCCAGAGCCACACGTTGACGCTGCCCGGCCGACAGGTTGGCGCCACCGGCCGCGATGAGTGTGTTGTAGTTCTCCGGCAGGCGCATCACCATGTCGTGGCAGCTCGCCTGTTGAGCGGCGGCGATGACCGCCTCGTCATCGGGCTCGGTCAGGCGGGCGATATTCTCGGCCACGGTGCCTTCGAACAGTTCTACTTCCTGCGGCAGGTAGCCCACGTGACGCAGGCGGCTCTCCGCCGGCCAGTCGGACACGGCTGCACCATCCAGGCGTACCACGCCACCCTGCGGAATCCAGACGCCTACCATGAGGCGGGCCAGCGTGCTCTTGCCACTGCCGCTGGGGCCAATGAGCCCGGTGCCGGAGCCCGATTCCAGGGTGAAGCGCACCTGCCGCACGGTGAGCTTAGTGCTGCCGGGAGGCGCTGCGGACACGCCTTCCACTTCCAGCTTGCCCGCTGGCCGGGGCAGGCTGGTGGCGCCACCGTGATCGGTGGGCGGCGCCGACCTGAGCAGGTTGTTCAACCTGCGCCAACCCTGGCGTGCGGACATGAAGCCGCGCCAGGCGGAAATGCCTTGTTCGATGGGCGCTAAAGCCCGCCCCAGGATGATGGAGGCGGCAATCATCATGCCTGGCGAAATCTGTTGCTCGAGCACCAGCCAGGCGCCTAAGCCGAGGATGCCCACCTGCACGATCTGACGACCGGACTTGGACGCAGACAACAACATGCTGACGCGTGAACCGCCGCGCGCCTGGAACGCAACACTGCGATCGTGCTTGTCGCGCCAGCGCCGGCGAAAGCCTTCGAACATGCCCATCGCTTCCAGCACGTCAGAGTTGCGCAGGCTGCTTTCCACAAAACGGTGGGACTCCGCAGTATGTTCCGACGCGTTGCGGAACGGGCCGCGCGAGGTCCACTCGGTCAACAGCGCCAGGAACAGGATGTACAACGCCGCGAAGATGGCAAAAGAACCCAGCCAGGGATGAATCAGGTAAATGGCGGCAATGAAAATCGGCGCCCAGGGCGCATCAAAGAAGGCCAGCGCCGGCGGACTGGAGATGAACTGGCGCACGGTGTCGAGATCGCGCATGGGCTGGTCTGCGCTCTGCCGGAAGCGTTGCAGGCTGCCGCGGAACACACCTGCCAGCACATCGTCCAGCACTTCGTAGTTAAGGGACAGGGCGATACGCGCCATGAGCCGCTGGCGCACCCAGTCCAGCAAGCCAAAACAGGACAACAGGAACACCGCCACCACGGTGAGTACGATCAAGGTCTCAAAACTGGCGCTGGTCAGAACCCGGTCGTACATCTGCAACATATAAACCGGCGCCACCAGCATCAGCAGGTTGGCCATGGCGCTGAACAGGGTGACGCCCACAAAACCCTTGCGACAACGACGCATGGCCGCCTGTAACTGCGTCTCCTGTGAAGGACCTGGAAGCTTTTGCTGCATGTGAAATTACCGGGGTATGCTGGTGAGAGGCATTAAGACCTGCTCCATTCAAGCGGGGCAGTATAAGGTATTTTCAGCAATATGGAAAGGACGGATTTTGACTGCTATGGTCTCCGCTGACTTCGATAACACAGGTGGGTGACCCCGGCATTTAGCGGGAATGACTGTTTTGCCGCAGATGCCCCGGCTTCCACCAACGCTTCGTATATCTCGGCAATCATGATGCTCGTATGTCTCTTCCTTTTCAGTCCGTGCCGTATTTTGCCGGCTCCTCGGCCACGCGACGGCCGAAGAGGGCGTCACTCAGCCCATCCACCAAGCCTTCCAAGCGCGCCATGCGTTCACGTAACTCGCCTATCGCTTCTCGCGTGGTTTTGAATTCTGCTTGTATTTCTTCCCGTTGGGCCTGGAATTGTGCCTGTGTCTCCGCGCGTTGGGCTTGTATTTCTTCCCGTTGGGCCTGGAATTGTGCCTGTATTTCCGCGCGCTGGGCTCGTATTTCTTCCCGTTGGGCCTGGAGTTGCGCTTGCATTTCTTCCCGTTGGGCCTGGAGTTGCGCTTGTATTTCTTCCCGTTGGGCTTGGAATTGTGCTTGCATCTCTGCGCGCTGGGCGCGCATTTCTTCCCGTTGGGCGCGTTGACTGCTCAGAATAAGACCAGCAAGCGCAGTGCCGGCGCTGATGATTGCGACGCTGGCGCCTATAATTGCGATGAGTTCCGTGGACATGTTTTTTCTCCTCCATAGTCGGCTGTCGTGCAGCCATTGAACGCCTCCAAGTATGAGGCATACAGGGGAACTGTCAACGGTTTTGTGAATTGCGATGCAGCGACAGCACTGCCATAGATGTCAAGTTAATTTAGGGCAGAATCCTTAGCTAGCGGATTTCCATATCACGAACACTTCCTGTCCTGCTGGGGAAGAAGGTCAGGGTGACGGGTTAAGGTTGCTGGAGTATGCCGTGTGAATTGTGCGATGTGAGTCTGTGTTCGGTGCAGATGGATCAGGAGATACCGCGCTATGGTCAACATGAAGCACGGATAACCCGACCCGTGCAGCCATGTTTACCAGTTTGTCGATAGTAAATTTGCTGATCCTTTCGTTGACAAGTTCACTGACCCGGGAGCGAGGGATGCCAAACCTCAACCCTGCCTCTTTCTGGGTAATGCCCTCGTTACGTATGTACGTTGTCAGAATATCCATCAACTGGGAGCGAAGTTTAAGGTTGACGGCCTCTTCCCGGCTGTCTGAAATTGCATCCCAAACACTATGGTAGGTTTCAGTATTCATTCGTTTACTTCCGTGAACGGGACGCCGGATTTGGAAACATCCCGATTTCACCTTGCGGGCAGAAGAAAAACCCTGTCACTGCGCGCCGG
>JAPORZ010000050.1 GCA_026709915.1 Gammaproteobacteria bacterium | reverse complement strand
CCCGATCCATGACCGCCCGATCCGGGCGTTTTCCGACCAGATAGCGCAACCACTGATCACGCTTTTGCAGCATGGTAATGAGCATGTCCCGGACGCCGGGCAGGTTATTATCGAGGCGCTCGAGCAGGATCTCGACGGCGACGCTATTGCCTGACTGTTCCCCGCCCTGCGTGGTGTTTTCATCCAGCAGTTTCAGGGTGTTGGTCGCCGCCTCCCGGTACAGGTCGCGAGGATCTTCGGCAAGCTCCGGTTGTCCGCCGAGTTGCGCCAGCAACGGCATTTGCCGAGTCAGCGCCGCGCAAAAGGAATCGATGGTCTGGATTTTCAGACGGGACGGGTTTTGCAGCAGCTGCCAACCGAGTTCTGCAGCTCTTGCCAAAACCTCGTCGGCCAGTTGCAGTGACTCCTCGGCGCCGTGTGCCTCACGCTTGGTCTTGCTTGTGTTGGCAGCGTTTTGCAGCGCTTCGATGATGCGTTTACGCATCTCCGCCGCGGCCTTGCGCGTGAAGGTAATGGCCACGATCTCTTCCGGCGCCTCCACCACCGCCAGCAGGCGCAGGAAGCGCCGGACCAGCAACTCGGTCTTGCCCGACCCTGCCGGCGCCTGCACGATAAAGGACTGCTCCGGGTTCAACACCCGTTCCCGGATTGCCTGATCGACAGGGGTTTTAGTCATGATCCTGATTCACCTCATGGATGCGGCACAGCGGTTGTTGGTCGCACCACTCGCAGGCGCCCGGCTTGGGGGTGACGGTCGCCACCCCGGCGCGAAATTCCTGTGCCAGCTGCTCCAGCACTTTGCGCCAGTAGTCGAACAGGCTTGTCCAGTCGGGCGCCTCCGCACCGTTCAGGGTTTGCAGTTCGGCCAGCACCTGCCTGGCCCGCTTGTCACTGGTAAATTCCGCCGTGTCTGGTAACAGGCCGGCGTCTGCGGCCAAGCCCTCGAAACCGAATTTATCTCGGTGCCTGAGCATAGCAAAGGTGAGCGCCGCCACCGGCTCCGGGTAGGTCACTGCGTACAGCGGCAGTTGCGGCTCATCGGGGCGGGCGCCGGCCCATTTGTTCACAGAAGCGCTGCCACTCTTGTAATCGATAATCACGTGACGCCCGTCTTCCAGCACATCCACCCGGTCCAGCCGTGTGGAAAACTCCACCTCGCCGACAACCGAACGGGTCCTGACTTCCACCTCGGCCACGGTAAACGGCGCCCGTTCCAGTTCCAGTGCCAGCCACTGCCGTAACAGGCGCGCCAGCCGCGCGGCTTCCAACGCCGCGAAGCGGGGCGTATAGACCAGGGGATAACGCGTGCGATAACCCTGCAACAAAGCGTCGGTTTGGGCCTGGATAAACGCTTCGAGTTCCACTTCGGACAGGGCCTTGAGACGTGCCTGGCTGCGCAGTTCCGACCAGACATTTTGCATCAGCTCATGCAGCAGCGCGCCGCGCTGCATGGCATCGGCGCCTATGTCGGCGGTGTCCAGCCCCCTGGAAGCCAGACGGCGCCGGGCGAACGCGCGCAGCGGGCACTGGGACTGATCCTGGAACAGCGCCGCGCCGCCGGCCCCATAACGACCGCGCACTGGCGGCGCTTGGGTGTCTTCCATGGTTTCCAGCCTGCGGGCGTTAAATATCACCACCGAGTCCATGCCGCCGTCCTGTGCCGTTGCGCCTGGTTGTGGCTTGCCGGTGGACTTCGCTTCCGGTTCGGGAACAGGTCCCACTTCCTGCAACAGGGGGCTGGCCAGCAGTGGCCGGTCTTCATCCAGACGGGCATAGCTGAATACCAGGTGTTGAGTGGAACGCACCAAAGCCTCCTGTAAGGTTCTGGACCGTTCCAACTCCGCCCCGGCATCGGCGCCGGGTATGCCGTATTGTTTCTGCAACGCCACAGGGATGAAGGGGTTGGGGTGAGGGCGCGGCGGCCAGGACTCTTCAGTCAGACCCAGCATCCAGACACGGTCAAACGCCATGGCGGCGGCGCCTTGTGGATCAAGAACCTGAATCGGCGTTTCCGCAGTTTCCGGTTGGAAACCGGTGCCCTCGGCAATGCGTCGCAACCAGGACAGCGCCTCGCTGCGGCTCATCTGCGCTCTGACCAGACGCAGTGAAACCAGCCCGTCCAGCGTCTTGTGCCAGGCCCGGGTCAGTTGGTATTCGGCGCTGTCAAGCGCCCGCTCACCGGGCCAGCCCAGCGCCTCAAGCAGGCGTGCAAAACTGTGCGCCCAGCCCTCCGGCGACTGGCGTCGCGGCAGTTCTTCCAGCACGGCGCGGGCGGCGCGCACCATCCCGGCCAGAATCGGGACGGGTTGGCCGCTTTCCCCGCTGCTATCAATCAGGTATAGCAGATCGTTCCAGTGCAGCGCCGGTTGCTTGCGGGAACGCAGCCTTTCATCCAGTAATGCGCGCGCGCACTGTTCCCGCTCATAGCCACGGATAAATGGCGTGCGCAGCAATACACTCAGCGTCTCCAGCGACAGCGGCGCCCTGCTTAAACTCAGCAGGGAAAAGACCATACTTACCAACGGGTACTCGGTCAACGACTGTCCCAGGGAGATGCTGAAGGGGGCGGGCGCGGCCTCATCCCGGTAACGCAGATGCGCCGGCGCCAGCACATCTTCGAAGCTGTAACGGATGCGCGTGCGCAAGTTGCGCAGCTGTGGCGTGATAATGCCAACAGTCAGTTCCCCGTTGGCCTCGATGGCGCGCCGCGCCCAGTGCGCCGCGGCCCGGATTTCTGCATCAATGTCGGTAAAAGGCATTACCCGCACGGACTTGTTCCGATCCTCATACCGGTGTTCCTGAATGGACACGCCGCCGCGCCTGAGCGCCTCGAACAAGGACTGTTGTTGCGGTGTGAAACGGTCAAAGCCGACCAGCTCCAGTTCCCCCCCGAAGATGTCCGCCGCCGGGGAGGCGCCGGATAATTCATCGACCAGCGTGGCGTGGTCAGTCCAGCCCTGGCGCTGGCACTGGGCCTGGAACTCCTCGGCCCAGAGTTTGAACGCGTAGGCGTCTTCATTCAAGGGCATGTCTGCGGGAAAAATCGGCGCCTGGTATGCTCGTAGAGACTGCCAGGCTGCGGCCGCTTGGGTCGCCACCGATGCTGTCTGTAACAGGTTATCCCGCGCGGCGGAGCCCTCGATGATCTGCTGCCACAACATGCTTTCCTGCACATCGTTCAGCAGTGTGCCATAATTATCGCCGAGCGCATCCCGGCAACGCTGCAGCCAGCCCTGCCAGGGCAGGATCTTCGGGCTCTCCCAGGCGCGGTTGCCGCCGCGCAGTTGCTCTTGTGCGTGGCGCAGGCGCAAGCGGCGTGCCAGGCGCGTGTTGGCGCAGATAATGGTAGCCGCGCTAGCTTGCATGTCTCAAGGTAACCTCTAAAAATGCCATCTTACTCGGACAGCCGGCGCGCCAGGGACTTCAGCTTGGTCAGGCGCTCTATCGACGATGGGTGGGTGCCGGAAAATCCTCCCGACAGGTGCTTGGTTTTCTTATAAAGCAATTCCTGCAAACGTACCGCTCCTTGTGGGTCATAGCCGGCCTCCACCGCCCAGATGGCGCCCAGGTAGTCCGCCTCGCGCTCGTTGTCACGGCTGTAGCGGGTGTTGCCAGCAGTGCGGATGTCGGTCCGGCGCCGATTTTTATGGTCCTCGCCGTGGTTCAGCTTCAGGTGTCCCAGTTCATGGCCGATCAGAGCGGCGGCCATGTGCACATCCAGGCCCAGCAAATCCAGCATGGCGAAATTGATGCCGATGATATTGATTTCCACGGCATTGTCCTTGTCAATCGGCTTGGCATCGGCCAGCGCGCGGCCCTGCATCACGGCGTCTTCCGTCTTGGCTCCGGTTTTATCCCCGTCGCCATGCTCCGCCGGCGCCAGTTCTGCCATGCCTTTGGTGGCAAACGCATTGGGCTGTTCGCCATCGGTAATGAGCAATTCCGAGCGCAGTTCCGAGACTTCCTCTATGGCCTGCATTACCGAGTACAGGTAGATCATCTGCCTGGTGTCGACGCGCCGCAGCAGGCGGTTGTTCCGGTCGCGCAGTTCAACGGTGGCGGCATTGGTTTTGGCGAGATCCTCAATGCGCCAGGTGTAACTGAACGGCGCAGCAAGACTCTGGCTGAACGCACACAGCGTTAACAGAACTATTGCCGGAAACCGTTTGATCATGGACGTTATATTGGCGGCAAACCGTAGTACAGGGGTTGACAGCAAGGCTCCCCATAAAATGCTCGAAAGTTCCCTGCAGCTGCAAGTATTGTCAGCGCAATGCTAATGTCCTATCATTGTTGCAGACAAGGGTGCCATCTAAACTAATTTTTAGAGGTAGCCTAAAAATCAGAGGTTCCCACAAGGGAACCATCGGGACAATTTTCTGTTCTTTTAGTGAGGCAAGGCCACCTCTGATAATCAGGGGTTCCCGCGCATTATACTGCATTTTTGATGAGAGTGTTCATTATGGCAAAGACCTTACAATTCACAGTCGTAATGGTTGTTCTGGCGCTGGTTGCCGGCTGTAACAGCACGCCTGTCACTCGTTCCTCTGGGGCGCCGGGCGCGCCGGGGTTGCCACCATCGTCAACCGGGCCATCCGCACCCTCAGGCCCATCCGTCCGGGTGGAAGCGCCGGGTATGCCCGGGTT
>JAPORZ010000233.1 GCA_026709915.1 Gammaproteobacteria bacterium | reverse complement strand
TTCATCCGCGGCGTGGGCACTGCGGACTTTCACCTGAACGTGGTCGGCGCAGTGGGCGTTTACCTGGACGATGTGGCGCTGAACTCCCCGTTTGCCGTAACGTTCAATACTTTTGACATGGAACGCGTGGAAGTATTGCGCGGCCCCCAGAACACCTTGTTCGGGCGCAATACCACGGGCGGCGCCGTGAACTATATCAGCCGCAAGCCGGATGTGGATGACGGGTTGAATGGTTATCTGGAGGCTGGCTACGGCCGTTACGACCAATTCGACATAGAGGCTGGCGGCGGCGTGGCTCTGGGTGAAAATGCCGCTGCGCGCATCGCCTTTTCCAGTAACATGCGCGATGGCGCGTGGCGTAATCATACCTTGGACAAGGATATCGGCAATTACCAGCGCCAAGCCCTGCGCGGCCAGCTGCGCGTGCAACCCGACGCCAGCCTGGACCTGCTGTTCAATGTGCACGGTGGCGTCTCCCGCAGCAATCCCGACCCCTACAAGAACATCGGTTTACAGGACCCGACCAACCGGGCGGCGCCCTGTCCGCTACCGGCGGGTGCTCTCGTCGCCCAGAACAACCCCAACTGCATCGATTCGACCGGTTTCAGCCACCAGTACCAGAACTGGGAAGACAACTTCGGCAACCTGGAAATGAAGGAGAACGTCGATTTATGGGGCACCTCGTTCAGGGCCGAGTGGGACCTCGATGCCTTCACCGTCGTGTCGGTTACCGCCTACGAGGAGTTTGAGGTGGAATTTGCCGAAGATTCAGATGGCAGTCCTAATACGGGTTTTCAGTTCTACCAAGACGGGGAGTACGAGCAGTGGTCACAGGAACTGCGGCTGCAATCCGCAGCTGAAGGCAGCCTGCGCTGGATTGCCGGGTTCTACTGGTTCTTGGAGGACGGCGAGTATGCCACCGCGGTGCGCAGAACGCCCGCGCCACTGGCGCCGGCCGGCCCGAGAAACTTCAACATCATACCGAATACCATCGTGACTCAGGACAACGAAGTATATTCCGTTTACGGGCAGGTCGAGTACGATATGCAGTCTGACCTGACCGCGACGGTGGGCCTGCGCTGGACCAAGGAAACCAAGGAAGGCGTGAACAATCCCTCGGTACGTTGTGTCGGCACGGGCGGCCCGCCGTTCTGTCCGCCGGCGAGCAACGACTTCCACCCCAGCCTGAACACGCTGCCTGACTTGCCGGGCGTGTTCTTCCCACCCGCCGAGGACCTGGATTACGATTCGACAGACTGGGGCGCTCGCTTTGCCTTGGACTGGCAGGCCAGCGATGACGTGCTGTTGTACGGCAGCATCTCGCGCGGCTTCAAGGGCGGTGGCTTCAGCCTGGCCGCCTTGCAGGCTCTGACCGGCAATGCCGCGGAAAGCGTGGCCCCGGAAATTTTATGGGCCTACGAGGTCGGCGTTAAAACCGCCTGGCTGGATAACTCTCTGCAACTGAACGGCGCCATCTTCTATTACGACTGGGCCGACCTGCATTCATTCCAACCCCTGGTAGACCCGACCAGCGGCGAGGCTATTCCCCGACTGCTGAACGTCCCCGAGGCCAGCCTCAAAGGCGGGGAAGTGGAACTGCAATGGGCGCCTGAAGGGGGTTGGTTGCTGATCGCAGGTGTCGGCTTGCTCGATGGTCAAATCGACGACCCGGGCGAGATTCTGGGTGTCTTCAAAGGCAACAATCTGCCCAACACGGCGGACCTGACGTTCAATGGCCTGGCGCGCAAGGAGTTTGCGGTCAGCGGCGGCATGTTCTCGATACAAGCCAACTGGTGGTACAAAGATGAGGTCACCTACGACCTGGCCAACGCGCCCAACCTCAGCCAGCCGGAAGGCGTCTGGAACCTCGATGCCCGCGCCGCGTTCCGCTTCGGCCCCGGTGAGCGCTATGAAGTAGCCGCCTGGGGCAAGAACCTCAACGGCGCCGAATACTGCCGGGGAGCCACCAGCCTGCAAGGCCTGGTCGAATCCAATATTTGCCTGGGCAACCTGTCCGAACCCACCTATGGGGTGACTGCGGCGATACGGTTTGAATAAAAGACGTCTCTGTGTTAGCATAACCGCTCCAATATCGGCCTGAGGAGCGTTGCGATGGGGATGGCCCCACCAGGCTCAGGCTGACCGTGACAGATAACGACGCTCGCTTGATTTTGAGGAGACCAAAATGAGCGCTGTTATTCGCACTGTATTTTCCGACTACCGTGTTGCCGACCTGTCCCTGGCGGACTGGGGGCGCAAGGAAATCCGCATTGCCGAGACCGAGATGCCGGGGTTAATGGCGTTGCGGGATGAGTTTGCCGCACAGCAACCCCTGCACGGCGCGCGCATTGCCGGCTCCCTGCACATGACCATACAGACCGCGGTGTTGATCGAAACACTGGCGGCCCTGGGCGCGGACCTGCGCTGGGCCTCCTGCAATATCTTTTCCACCCAGGACCACGCGGCTGCGGCCATAGCCGAGCAAGGTATCCCCGTGTTTGCGCACAAGGGGGAAACGCTGGAGGAGTACTGGGAATACACCCACAAAATCATGGAGTGGTCCGATGGCGGTACGCCCAACATGATCCTAGACGATGGCGGTGATGCAACCTTGCTGGTCACCCTGGGCGCTAAGGCCGAGCAGGACCCGTCGGCGCTGGATAATCCGGGCAGTGAAGAAGAACACTACCTGTTCGCCGCCATCAAACAACGGCTTAAGTCAAAACCGGGCTGGTATGCCCGCATTCGCGACAACATCATCGGCGTGACGGAAGAAACCACCACGGGCGTGAACCGCCTGTACCAGATGCAGCAGAACGGCGCTCTGCCGTTTGCGGCGATCAATGTGAATGATGCGGTGACCAAATCCAAGTTCGACAACCTGTACGGCTGTCGTGAATCCCTGGTTGATGGCATCAAGCGCGCCACCGACGTGATGGTCGCCGGCAAGATCGCGGTGGTGCTTGGTTACGGCGATGTAGGCAAGGGCTGCGCGCAATCGCTGCGCGGGCTGGGCGCGACAGTCTGGGTGACGGAAGTTGACCCCATCTGCGCGCTGCAGGCGGCCATGGAAGGTTACCGGGTGGTGCGCATGGACGAAGTATGTGCACAGGCAGACATCTTCGTTACCGCCACCGGCAATTACCACGTCATCACCCACGAACACCTGCTGGCCATGAAAGACCAGGCCATCGTCTGCAACATCGGCCATTTCGATAACGAAATCGATGTGGCCTCCCTGCAGGACTATCGCTGGGAGGAGATCAAACCGCAGGTGGACCACATCATCTTCCCCGATGGCAAGCGCGTCATCCTGCTGGCCCAGGGGCGCCTGGTAAACCTGGGCTGCGCCACCGGCCACCCCAGTTTCGTCATGTCTAACTCATTCACCAACCAGGTGCTGGCGCAGGTTGAGCTGTTTCGTGAGCGGGACAAGTACCAACCCGATGTTTACGTATTGCCCAAACACCTGGATGAAAAAGTGGCGCGGCTGCACCTGCAACGCATCGGCGCGCAACTCACCACGCTCAGCGAACAGCAGGCGGCTTATCTGGGCGTTGCCGCGCAAGGGCCGTACAAGCCGGAACATTATCGCTACTAGTACTCTTTCAACCTGATACTGCCCTGCCCCCTGAGGCAGGGCCCGGAATAACGAACAGGGGGCGCCTGGTCTGGTCCTGACTTGGTCAAGGTCAAGGGTTGTTGCATTGTCAGATGACATCGAATCGCTTACCAAGACATTCCCTCAAGCTCAGCTTCGAGTTTTTTCCGCCCAGAACTCCTGAGGCCGAGCAAAGCCTGCGCGCCACCGTAGCCCGGCTGGAACGCCTGCGCCCGGACTTTTTCTCCGTGACCTTCGGCGCCGGGGGCAGCACCCGGGACAAGACCTTTGAGACCGCGCGCGCCATCAGCGCGGCCACCGGTATTGAGGCAGCGCCTCATATTTCCTGTATCGGCTCTACTGAAAATGAGCTCAAGGACATATTGCGAACTTATCAGGAGCACGGTTTTGAACGTGTCGTGGCGTTACGCGGCGACCTGCCATCCGGCCTTGTCGGCGCCGGTTCGTTACGTTTTGCCAGTGAACTGGTCGCGTTTATCCGCCGCGAAACCGGCGCGCATTTCCACATCGACGTGGCCTGTTACCCGGAATTTCACCCCCAGGCTAAGAGCGCCCAACACGACCTGGAAAACCTGAGAAGAAAAGTGGACGCCGGCGCCAACGGCGCCATTACCCAGTATTTTTACAATGCCGACGCCTACTTCCGCTTGCTGGAAAGCTGCGCGGCGCTGGGGGTCGATATCCCCATCATCCCCGGCGTCATGCCGATTACCAACCGTGACCAGTTGCTGCGCTTCTCGACCCTGTGCGGAGCGGAAATCCCGCGCTGGCTCTTAAAGCGCCTGGAGGACTTCGGCGATGATCTCAACGCCATCCGCAGCTTCGGCACCGACGTTACCACCACATTGTGCGCACAACTGCTGGATGCCGGCGCCCCCGGCCTGCATATCTACACCATGAACAAGGCCGAGGCGTCCGCCGCAATCTGGCAGGCACTGGGTTTGGCGTAGGTTTTGCCTCATGTCTCAACCACGCAGGGTCTCCGTGCTGTTCGTCCTGGTACTCTTTCCATTTAAGGGCGCCTCTAAAAATTAGAGGCGCCCGTGCAGCATAAGGACATGCTGCCATTTT
>JAPORZ010000040.1 GCA_026709915.1 Gammaproteobacteria bacterium | reverse complement strand
CCGTGCCTCGCTTGTGTTATAACTTATTGACTGAAAACAACTTTATAACACAAAATACGGCCTTATTCAATTCTCTGGTGAGATATGCGGGCTAAGGATCGGCGTTTCTGGACGGTGCGAGTAAACCGGGATATTCGGGTGGTGGTGCACAAAACCGAAAACAGCTTCCTGGTCTGCTACGTCAACCATCACGATGATGCCTACAAATGGGCAGAGCGCAGACGCATCGAAATCCACCCGCAGACCGGGGCGGCGCAAATAGTCGAAGTGCGTGAACGGGTGGAAGAGAACGCCTCCCCCTATTTTGCTAACTCGCAGTCACAACTGATGATGGTGGCGGATGAGCCGGCGCCGGCTTATTTGCCGGGTCTGTTTCACAGGTTATCTGAACAGGAATTGCTTGGTGTCGGCGTACCCGAAGACTGGGTAAGGGATATAAGACAGGCTTCCGAAGACAACTTTCTTGACATTGCAGAACACCTGCCGGCGGAGGCGTCCGATGCACTGCTCGACTATGTCAGTAGTGGCATACTGTCCCAACCGGTGCAGGCCAGAGCTGACCTCGACCCCTTCGACCACCCCGATGCCCAACGCCGTTTCCGGGTAATGGAGAACATAGAGGAACTGGAACGCGCTCTGGACTACCCTTGGGAACAATGGGCGATATTTTTGCATCCCTCGCAACGTGAGCTGGTTAATCGGCAATTCAATGGCCCGGCCCGCGTGTCCGGTTCAGCCGGAACCGGCAAAACCGTAGTGGCGCTGCACCGCGCGGCTGCGATTTTGCAGAAATACAAACAGGCCAAAGTCCTGCTGACCACCTTTTCCCTACCTCTCGCCAAAGCATTAAAACACAAGGTGAGCGTGCTGACTGGTGATGATAATGCCAACGTCACAGTCCTGCCATTTGAAGGGGTTGCTGCCGATCTTTACACACTGGCGTTCGGACGCACTCCCAGAATTGCCAGTGAAGCACAGTTGCAAGCAGCGCTGGAAACGACCGTAAAGGAACTTGATATCGCGAACTTCACCTTGCAATTTATTACCTCTGAATGGCGCAATGTCATCGATGCCTGGCAGGTTGACAGCCTGGAAACCTACCAGAACGTGCCTCGTATCGGGCGCCGTAGCCGTATCAGTTCGGGGCAACGGGAAAGAGTCTGGCCGGTGTTTGCCCGCACCCGGGAGTTGCTTACCGGGCAGGGACTACATACCTGGCCGGAGGTTTTCGCAGAGGTGACGGTATATTTTGCGACACAAGATCATAAACCTTTTACCCATATCATCGTCGATGAAGCCCAGGACCTGGGCGTGCCCGAACTCAAGCTGTTTACCGCGCTTAAATCGGATAAACCGGACGCACTGTTTTTCAGCGGTAGCGGCAAACCGACTCCTGCCGGATATCATCAGAGACGTGGATGGCAATGAAGAAAACCGGCGAAATGTTATTTCAGTTTTCAACGGCCTTGAACCTGAAGTCAAGACATTCGATGATGTCAGTCAGGAAGCCGAAGAAGTAGCTGCCTGGGTACGGAAAGTCATAGAAGACGGCATAAATTCGGAGGAGATTGGAATATTTGTACGCAGCAATAGTGAACTTTCGCGTGCCCGCAAGGTGGCAACGCTGGCGGGACAAACACCCCTGGAACTTTCCAACCGTGTAGAAGACCGGGATGGCCGTCTCTCCATTGGCGCCATGCACCTGGCGAAAGGGCTGGAATTCCAAGCCGTTGCAGTGATGGCCTGTGAGGATAATATTCTGCCTTCACAGGCACGCATCGAAACCGTTGCCGATGAAGATGAACTGGACGAAGTATATGAAACCGAACGACGCCTGTTCTATGTAGCCTGCACCCGGGCCAGAGACCGCCTGCTGATATCAGGGGTCAAGCCGGAATCGGAATTTTTTGAGGATTTTCTGGAGAGACGATGATTCGACTTCAACATGAGTGAAGTATCACCCTGAATTATCCTGATAATAACACCATTTCAGCCATTCTTCCCTCCAGTCCCCCGATTCGGCGGATTTGAAGGCGGACTGGTCGGAACACGCTGGCTGGCAACGGGCTGGTGTCCGCGTTGCTGGTCAGGTACGTAACCTTCCCTCAGGCGTACTATCTGGTAGCCCTTTTTGAATGGGGTCGGGTGTGACACCGAGGTTAAATTGTCACTCTTGCTCATTCAATCCCATGCTGTCGGTATGACATGAGAGGTTACCTTAAGTACCTTCCTGCTTTTTTGTGGTACTAATACTTTCGTGATTTCGCATCATTCAATTAGGCAAGCCGAAGCTACGGATGCCAACCGGGCTATACCATTTTACAAAAACGTGAAGTTGATGTCAGGAAATAATAGTCAGAAATAATAGTCGGTTCCAATGTACAACTCCTGCCCTGCATGGCATAATGTAACGATGAACAAGGTTAAATCATGGGTTTGCTGACCGGTAAACGGGCGCTGATTGTCGGGGTTGCCAGCAATCGTTCCATTGCCTGGGGGATTGCGCAGGCGATGCAGCGGGAAGGGGCGGAGCTGGCGTTTACCTACCAGAATGACAAACTGCAGGGGCGGGTGGAGAAGTTCGCGGCACAGACCGGCTCGGATATTACCCTGCCTTGTGATGTGGCCGCAGAAGGCGCCATTGAGGGCATGTTTGCCCGCCTCAGTGAGCGCTGGGAGCACCTGGACATACTGGTGCATTCGGTTGCGTTCGCCGACCGGGAGCTGCTGGAGGGCGATTACCTGAACAGCATTACCCGCACCGGGTTTTTGCAGGCGCAGGACATCAGCGCCTACAGTTTCGCGGCGCTGGGCAAGACGGCGCGCCCGTTTATGCAGGGCGGCAACGGCGCCATGCTCACCCTGACCTATATCGGCTCGGTGCGGGCCATGCCCAATTACAACGTGATGGGCATTGCCAAGGCCAGCCTGGAGGCCAATGTACGTTACATGGCCGCCGACCTGGGGCCGGAGGGCATTCGCGTGAATGCCATCTCGGCCGGACCTATCCGCACCCTGGCCGCCTCCGGCATCAAGGGGTTGCGCGGGTTTCTTAACCACGTGGAAAAAGTATCCCCTCTGCGCCGTAACGTTACCATCGAAGAAGTCGGTAACGTGGGTGCGTTCCTGTGTTCTGACTACGCCTCCGCCGTCACCGGCGAGATTACCTACGTTGATTGCGGTTATAACGTCGTGGGCAGCGAAGGCACGGAGTAAACTGCACCATGCACAATAACAACTGGCTGTTATGGGCACTGCTCGCCGCCGCCATTACCGGTATCTTCTGTGGCTGGTTTTTCGGTCAATCGATGCTTGCCATTGCCTGGATGGGCGAGTTGTTCCTCGATGCCCTGAAAATGGTCATCATCCCGCTCATCGTCGCCGCCGTTATCAGCGGCATTGCTTCCCTGGGCGGGGCTGACGGCGGCTTGAAGCGGCTCGGTGGCTTCACCGTGCTGTATTATTTCTGCACCACTGCCATCGCCGTGCTGCTGGGCCTGATTATCGTGAACATTATCCAGCCCGGCGCCGGCATCACCGAAGTAAGCCAGGTGGTTCCCGACCGGGTCAGCGGCAAGGAGGACACCGGCTTTATTGACATCATCCGCTCGCTGGTGGGCGACAATATCATTGCCTCGGCAGCCGAAACCAAACTGCTGGAAGTGATCGTGTTTGCCATCCTGTTTGCCGCCGCCCTGACCACGCTCGGGGAACGCGGCAAGCCGCTGGTGGCCTTTTTCGAGGCCATGAACGACGTGATGATAAAAATCGTCGTCTGGATCATGTACTTTGCTCCCATCGGCATCTTTGCCTTAGTCTCATCGAAGCTCGGAAGCAGCGGCGGCGGTGAACAGTTCTGGCAGGAAATCCTGGGGGTGGGCAAATACATGCTGACAGTCATCGTCGGCCTGACGCTGCATTTTTTCGTGCTGATGACCATCCTCATTGTCGTCAGCCGGCGTGGCCGGCAGTTCATTGCCACCATGTCCAAAGCCTTGATTACCGCGTTCGGCACCGCCAGTTCCTCAGCGACCCTGCCGCTGACCCTGGAATGTGCACAGGAAGCCGGCGTGGACAAACGCGCGGCCAAGTTCGTGCTGCCACTGGGCTCCACCGTGAATATGGACGGTACCGCCCTGTATGAGGCCGTAGCCGTGATGTTTATCGCCCAGGCCTACGGCATACACATGGCGCCTATGGACCAGGTAGTCATTTTCATCACCGCCACCCTGGCAGCCATCGGCGCCGCCGGCATCCCCGAGGCGGGCCTGGTCACCATGGTCATCGTGCTGACTGCTGTGGGCCTGCCTATGGAAGGCATTGGCCTGTTGCTGGCTGTGGACTGGTTCCTGGATCGGATCAGAACTACTGTAAACGTATGGGGCGACAGCGTGGGTTCGACGGTGATAGAGAGAATCTGCTTTAAGAGTTCCTGACCCTGCCTGTCATCCCCGAGCGCATCGTCCTTGGGCGCATCGTCTCCGGGTGCGTTATTACTGAGCGCATTGTCTTTGGGCGCGCATCCTTGGGCGCGGCTTGTACGCAATAACCTGATTGTGATAGCGTATATATAACAAACTGGTTTATATTTAGTTTTTTTTACTTTTTTGTTATAGGGAACCTCTAAAAATGCCCTCCGTGGCATTTTTGCTATGTAACTTAATTATACCACTCTGTCATTAGGGCGCGCGCGGG
>JAPORZ010000004.1 GCA_026709915.1 Gammaproteobacteria bacterium | reverse complement strand
AAATGGCAGCATATCCTTATGCTGCACGGCCACCTCTAATTTTTAGAGGTGGCCGTATGTCCTGCCAAGCCGCACGGGTCCCGGAGCGGGTGGCCAGACCCTGAATAAAACCGGACCCTGAATAAAACGAGAGAACAGCGCGTATGTCAGTAAGCAAAAAACCAATCCAGGCAGAGGTGGCAGTGCTGGGCTCCGGGCCCGGCGGTTATACCGCGGCATTCCGCGCCGCCGATCTGGGCCTGAAAACCGTCCTCATCGAACGTTATCCCACTCTGGGCGGCGTGTGCCTGAACGTGGGCTGTATTCCTTCCAAGGCCTTGTTGCATGCGGCCAAGGTGATCAGCGATGCCCGCGACGCGGCCGCGTACGGCATTGAGTTCGGCGCGCCGAGCATCGACCGTAGCGGCCTGCTGCGCTGGAAAGACAAGGTGTTATCCCGACTCACCCAGGGTCTGGAAGGACTGGCGGGACAGCGGCAGGTCACCCTGGTGCAGGGCACGGGCCAGTTCAGCGCCGCCAACCGCCTCAGTGTCGCTACTGCACAAGGTACGCAGGAGGTGGAGTTCGAGCAGGCTATCATCGCGGTGGGCTCCACCCCCATCAATCTGCCTGATGCGCCGCAGGATGAGCGCCTGATGAATTCGACCACGGCGCTGACCCTGCCGGAGATTCCGCCGCGCTTGCTGGTCATCGGCGGCGGCAGCATCGGGCTGGAGCTGGCCGCGGTGTACCATGAACTGGGCAGCCGCATCACCGTGGTGGAATTGCTGGACGGCCTCATGGCCGGCGCTGACCCGGATCTGGTCAAGCCCTTGCAGAAACGCATGGCCCGGCAGTACGAGAATATTTTCACGGCGACCCGCGTCACTGGCATCGAGGCAGGTGCCAAGGGTTTAACGGTAGGCTTCGCCGGCCCCAAGGCGCCGGCGCAAGACACCTTTGACCGCGTGCTGGTGGCGGTGGGCCGGGCGCCCAACGGCAAGCTCATCGGCGCCGGGAACGCCGGCGTGCAGGTCGATGAACGCGGCTTTATTGCGGTGGACAAGCAGCAGCGCACCAACGTCTCCCATATCTTCGCCATCGGCGACGTCACCGGCGCGCCCATGCTGGCGCACAAGGCCACCCATGAAGGCAAGGTGGCGGCAGAGGTTGCCGCCGGCAGGCCCAGCCTGTTCGACGCCAGGGTCATCCCGGCGGTCACCTACACCGATCCGGAAGTCGCTTGGGTCGGCATCACCGAAGCCGAGGCGCAAGAGCAAGGACTGAACTACGGCAAAGGCCTGTTCCCCTGGGCTGCCAGCGGCCGCTCTTTGAGTATGGGCCGCAACGAAGGGCTGACCAAACTGTTGTTCGAGCAGCAGACCGGACGCGTCATCGGCGCTGGCATCGTCGGCTCCAACGCCGGCGACCTGATCGCAGAAGTGGCCCTGGCCATAGAAATGGACTGCACCGCCGAAGACATCGGCCTCACCGTCCACCCCCACCCCACCCTGGCTGAAACCGTCGCCTTCGCCGCCGAGATGCACGAAGGCACAATTACGGATTTGTACGTGGGGAAAGAGCGCTAGGGGATACAGTTTGGCAAAACGTTGGTGGCCTTAAGGCCACCTCTAAAAATGCCACGGAGGGCATTTTTAGAGGTTACCACAATATGTTTTCGGGTAACGACCCCTTGTATGGGAGCAATGAAACGTCAGAACTGCTTGCGCAGCGTTACGCCCCAGGTGCGGGGTTCGCGCAGGTAGGAGGCCAGTTTGCCGTCCTGCAAGGGGACGTCAAACATGATGCCGTGGTAGTCCTGTTGCAGGACATTGCGCGCCCACAGCGCTATGTCCAGATCAAGCGCCTCCAGCACCAGGCCGGCGCGCAGGTTGAGCAGGCCGAAACCGTCCTGTACCTTGAGCGGGTCGATGTTGCCGTCCATGATGATACTGCTGCGGTAATTGTAATCGGCGTGGAGATAGCCGCTGACCGTGTCGCTGAAGGAATGGCGTTGCGTGGCCGATACCAGCACGGTGTGTTCCGGGCTACCGGGCAGGTCGGCCCCCGAGCGGTTGCAGAACGCAACCCCGGGGCTGGCGCCCGGGTCTGTCTGGCCGGTCTGGAACGGCGTCGCCAGCCAGCAGGTGGCCTGCTCGAACTCATCGTATTTACCATCGTTATAGACGTAGGCGCCGGTCAGGCTCAGGTTGGCGGTCGGCGCCCAGGCGATTTCCAGTTCGCCGCCTTTGGTTTCCAGTTTGCCGGCATTGCGCAGGTTGAAGCCGGCGCCGGTAAAGGCGTTGCTTTGAAAGTCCTTGACGGTAGTGTAATGCAGAGCCAGATTCACCCGCAGGTTGTGTTGTGGCATCGCCAGCTTGACGCCAGCCTCGACTGCGCGGGTCTTCTCGGCGCCAAACACCTGGCTGAAGGCCGCCGGAATGCGGTCGGTATTGGTGCCGCCGGACTTGAAGCCGGTGGCATAACCGGCATACAGCAGCATATCGTTGTTCGGGGTCCAGTTGAGTTTGACATTCCAGGTGATTTGGTCGTCCTTCAGGGTCTCCTGCACATCCGGGCGCGGCGCAAACACCGGTTGCAGATAAAAGCCCCAACCGGGCGCGGCCAGCGGCGCCAGCATTGCCGGGTCAGGCGCGGCCAGACCCTGGCTTACCAGGATCAGGTTGGCGCCGATTGCGGGCAGATTGGGAGGCGGCCCGAAGTTGTCCTGGGTGAACGTCCCGCGCAGGCGTTTTTGCTCGTCGGTATAGCGTAAACCGGCGGACAGCGACCACTGTTCCAGCAGCTGTACATCCATTTGGCTGAACAGCGCCCAGGCCTCGTGGTCTTGCAACATCACGTCCCGGGCGCTGCCACCGGGCGGAATTGCGGGAGCCACCATAGGCAGGGCGCCACCGGTCAGGCGCGACAACAGGTTCATGCCGTTGATAATCGCGCCCAGTTGGGGGTTGCCGCCCACCACAAAGGCTTCGAGGTCGGAACCCAGGGCGGTCTCAGTGCGGCTGTTCAAATTCTGGTTGAAATAATAGGCTCCGGCCAGGTAATCGACGCGGCCGCGGCTGCCAGTGAGGCGTAGCTCCTGTGAGAACGTTTCGGACTCGCCGCGGTTGTGGCGCGTAAACAGATCGGCGGCGTTGAAGTCGACGTCTGAGCTGTCCGTGGTGTTGAAGGTGCGATAGGCGCTGATGGACGTTAGCGTCGTGGCGGCGCCGAAGTCCCAGTCAACCTGCGCGGACACGCCGTTGTCCCGGTTCTGCGAGTGCGGCAGGCGCCCTAAGTCCACAATGCGGTCGTTGAACTGTTCTCCGCGCAGCAGGGGGGTGCCCAGGCTGGCCAGCAGCGCGTCGCTGCCGGGCCGGCCGTCAGCCGAGAAGAAATTGTTGAGCAGGGTGGCCGCGGCGCAGCACACCTCGTCAATCTCCGCGTAATCCAGGATCAGTCGCACCGACAAGGCTTCGGTTGGTGTATATAACAACTGTGCCCGGCCACCGTAGCGATCGCGGTCGTTGAGCAGGGAGCTGCCTGCATCGGCCTCGTCCACAAATCCGTCCCGGTTGGCAGTAAAACCGGTCAGCCGCACTGCCAGCACATCCTCCACCAGCGAACCGCCAAACGCGCCATTGGCGCTGAACAGGTCAAAATTGCCGTAGTTCAACTCGAAATAACCGCCTGGTTCGTGCGTGGGCGCCACCGTGTTGAGCAGCACTGCGCCGGAGGAGGTGTTGCGTCCGAACAAGGTGCCCTGCGGGCCGCGCAGCACTTCCACGCGTTCGAGGTCTGCCAGCTCGTTAATGAGTGAGCTCTGGCGCGCGCGGTACACGCCGTCCACGTACAAACCCACCGATGGTTCCAGGCCGAAGTTCTGGGAGCTGGTGCCTATGCCGCGTATGGAAAAATTCGCGGTGGTGGCTGTCTGGCTCTGATCGAAAATAAGTCCGGGTGCGCTTTGTTGCAGGTCGAACATGTCGGTAATGCCGTATTCGACCAGTTGTTCGCCCGACAAGGCGGTGACGGCAACCGGGATGTCCTGGATGTTCTGCTCACGTTTCTGCGCCGTGACCATGATCTCTTCGAGGTATCCCTGTTCCTGCGCCGTTGGCGTCAGCGGCAAGGTGAAGATGCACACGGCGACTGCTGCAGCCAGCCACATTCGCTGTTCATTTCTGGATAACATAAAGCGCCCCCGTTCATGTGATGCCGGAACTGCATACGCCAGCGCAATGGACAGCTACAGAATTCGAGGAATTCCCCGCTTGACCAGAGCGTCCTGAAGCGACCCGGTTCAGGTCAGTTTCATGATGGCAACAGCGAGTCCGACCACACTCAGGTTGATGGCAAACATCCACTTTATTAGTCTGGTCTCCATATTCGCCAGACTGGTTTGCATATTCGCAATATCCAGCTTCGTCGCCACCTGTTCGGTTCTGGCTACATCGTTGACCGCTTCATCAGCCAATTCTTTATCCACACCTGCCGCAATCAATGCATTATAAAGCGCTAAACTGCTCATGATTATCTTTCCTCCTTTTCTTTCAGGCTACAAAAAGTGATAGGGCGCCGCTGATTTTTAAGAGGTTCCCCATATTCAATTAAAGTTGCTTGTAATGCTTCCCTCGCTCCGTGCCTGACAGAATAATAACAGGATTCTATAACGAATGTCAATCCTTTGTCCGGGTTTGTTCCCAATCGAAGTAGGGCAACCGCACACTTTTATACATATCACACAGGTTGTCCGAATAAAATCTCT
>JAPORZ010000147.1 GCA_026709915.1 Gammaproteobacteria bacterium | reverse complement strand
CCCCCCCCCCCCCCCCCCCCCCCCCCCCCCCCCCCCCCCCCCCCCCCCCAAAACCTAAAGTGTTTCATTTTTTGCTCCTGTGTGAGGCTGATGCGACCAGAGGTGTTTATGGCCGCCGGCCAGTAAAATAATCTTAGTTGCACCCTGGGCACATCCACAAATCGCCCTGTGCTTACTGCTTATTCCATATTGTGCAAGACTTTATCTTCAAATGCAAAGTTTAGTTTCGCAAGATTAGTTTCGCTCCTGTTGTCCACAGATCTTACAAAGAACAGGTTGTGCATAACACCATTCGCATTATCTCGGTACGCAAACAGCCTATCGGACTTGATTTTCATCTTAAAATTTAAATGATGTCAACAATTAAAAATTCCAATCAGCTATACATCAAAGCTGTCTCTCCCAACTGGACAGAGTGCGTATGAATACCACAATGTGGTCTTTTCAATTTAATGCGAGTCCAGATGCAGGATTTCAGCGATATGAACAGTGCGTGGTACATGAACGATCTACTGGCAGAAAAAAAGCAAAAACTGACGCTCTTCGACCTGAAGAGTTTGCTCCTGATGATGAAGTTTTTTGATCATAAAAAATCTGGCTCATTAATTTGTCACCTCACCGGCAGCGTCAGCGCCGGGCCGGTTGACTGTTTTTGGCCGGCTTGCAGGTCGAACAACTGACGCAGCAGCGTGAAAGTGGATTTGGTTTCCAGGTCGGTGTCCTGAATGTAAAACCAGTGGCCGCGGTAGCGAGTGGCGATGTAGGCGCGTGTGGGTTGTTCGGCGCTGGTATTGACCCTGAACAGGCGTCCTGCCGGGGTGTCGCTCCAGTTGAATGAGCCGCCACCGGCCCTGAGCCGGGTGTCCGTTACCAGCGCGCCCCGATGCGGCGGCGGCGCTTGCACATTGTGTGACAGGTAATACAGCAGGCCGGAAATGGAACGGGTGCGCACAGTCCATTGGGTATTGTCCATGGCCAGAAAATCGGTGGCCAGGCTGAATTCATCCCGGTTCCGGTCCAGCTCCAGCAAATCGTACACCCGGTCGATTTCAGCTTTGTATCTGGCGTTATTCCTGACGAGCTTGATAACGATCCCGTCCTCTCCATCAGAGCCAATTTCCATGAGCTGGTTTTGCTGCAATATGCGCAACGCGTCCATCAGGCGGTTGAACCCTTCATAGTCCGGCTCCGTGTCTGGTGTTGGCCCGGAGGCATTGGGCGCGTTGTACAGGTTGTTGATCCTCTCAAAACACAGCCCGAACACCCGGCTGATATTCCAGCCGGACTGCGTTAACACCAGGATGTTTTCCAGTTGCAGCGGGCTGAGGAGGCTTTTTAACAGATCCTCGCCCTGCAAGGGCGTGTAGGAGATAGTCGGCCTGTCGGTGTATGAGAGGCCCACACCGGGGCTGAGATTTTCACTGCCACCAAAATTAACGCCGGCATCGACCCCGGCATTGGCTCCCAGCGACAGGCTCGCTGTGACACTGCCGATTTCCAGGAAAAACGGTACATCCCGGTAACGCATGCGCACCAGATTCTGCAACATCTGCTCGTTAATCGAGGCAATAATCGCCTCGTTATAAGCCGGATGCGTGCTTTCCAGCGCCCGCGGCCCGAACGCCGAGTGGCAACCGGACAGCATGATTGCCAGGGCCGATATGAGGAAAGTGTGAAAGAGTCGATAATAAAATGCCATAATGCCAGACAGTTTACCGGATCAATGCCGGCTGTGCTTTGATACCGGTTCTGTGGCAGAGCGGGAGTTTACACATGCATGATCAAATCGTAATTACCGGCATGGCCCGTACCCCTCAGGGCGGGTTGCAGGGCAGTCTGTCCGATGTGCCGGCGCCGCAGTTGGGAGCGGTGGCTATCAGGGCGGCGTTGGCAAGAGCGAACGTTGACCCGGCACAGGCGAATGAGGCCATTATGGGCTGTGTGCTGCCGGCCGGTTTGCGTCAGGCGCCGGCGCGTCAGGCTGCCATTGGCGCCGGACTGCCCGTTAGCGTTGGCTGTACTACCGTCAACAAGATGTGCGGGTCGGCCATGAAAGCGGTGATGCTGGGTTTTGACGCGCTCCGCGCCGGTTCGGCCGATTGTGTCGTCGCGGGTGGGATGGAGAGCATGAGCAATGCACCCTATCTGGCGCTGAAAGCACGCCGCGGATTACGTCTGGGGCATGGTGAGCTGGTCGATCATATATTCTTTGACGGCTTGGAGGACGCCTACGACCAGGGCAAGCTGATGGGGTCGTACGCAGAGGACTGCGCCGGCAAATACAGCTTTAGCCGGGAGCTGCAGGATGCCTACGCTATCGAGTCGCTAAGCCGCGCCCAGAACGCCATCAGGGAGGGCAAATTCAACGCTGAAATTGTACCGGTCGTCGTCAAAACGCGCGCCGGGGAAGTAACCGTTGATACCGATGAACAGCCGGGCAAGGCCAACATTGATAAAATCCCCCTGCTCAGGCCCGCGTTTGCCAAAGACGGCACCGTGACCCCGGCCAATTCCAGCTCCATCTCCGACGGCGCCGCGGCGCTGGTGTTGCTCAGGGAAGACACCGCGCAATCACGCGCAGTAAAACCGCTGGCGACGTTGCACGCGCATTCCACCCATGCTCAGGAACCGGGCTGGTTCACCACCGCGCCGGTGGGGGCGATCGCAAAGGTACTGGAAAAAACCGGCTGGACGGTGGCTGATGTGGACTTATTTGAGGTGAACGAAGCCTTCGCTGTGGTCGCCATGGCGGCCATGCACGACCTGCGCATCCCCCATGAAAAACTGAACGTCAACGGCGGCGCCTGCGCCCTGGGTCATCCCATCGGCGCCTCCGGCGCGCGCATCATGGTGACCCTCATCGCCGCCCTGCAAGCGCGCGGCCTGACACGCGGCATCGCCAGTCTGTGCATAGGTGGTGGCGAGGCTACCGCAGTGGCGCTGGAATTATACGCGACTGACACAGGGAGCTCCTGAACGCAGCGACCACAACCACACCGCCCCCGGCGCGCGCAGGTGCGCGCTGTTCAGGTTCAACGCGGCGGCATCCTGATGCCACCGTCGATGCGGATGGTTTCCGCGTTGATGTAGTCGTTTTCGATGATAAAAACCGCGAGGCGGGCAACTTCGTCAGGGGCGCCCAAGCGCTTGGGGAAGAGTACGGATTGTTCCAGAGACTCGATCACCTGTTCATCCAGACACTTGAAAATCGGGGTATGAATGACCCCCGGGGCAATGGTGTTGACCCGGATACCCAACGCTGCCAGGTCCCTGGCGATGGGCACCGTCATAGCGGCTATGCCGCCCTTACTAGCGCTGTACGCGGCTTGTCCGATTTGCCCCTCGAACGCGGCCACGGAGGCGGTGTTGATGATCACGCCACGCCCGCCGTGCGCATCGAAAGGTTCGTTTGCGACCATTTGTGCCGCAGCCAGACGCAGCACATTGAAGGCGCCGACCAGATTGACCCGGATGACCTTGTCGTAAAGGTCCAGCGCATGCGGCCCGTCTCTCCCTATGGTTTTGGCCGCCACCGCAATCCCGGCAAAGTTGCAGCAGATGTGTATCGCGCCGAACCGCGCCAGCGTGTCACTGACAGCAGCCGTTACCGAACTTGCATCCGCCACATCCACCTGCCGGCACAGCACTTGCGCGCTGCCGGCAAGACTCTCGTCCGCAAGCGCATTCAGATCGAATACACTGACGTTAGCGCCCGCGTCCACAAGGCGTTTCACTGTCGCCAGCCCCAGCCCGGACGCGCCGCCGGTGACGATGGCTGTTTTACCTGAAATTTTCACACACTGTCTCCATAATGCTTTGCTGGTGGTAGTTTACCAGCAGTCACACCTGTCAGCACGGGCTCACTCTCACACAAGGGTGCCTCTAAAAATTAGAGGTTACCACAACGGATTTACCGTCTCTGTGGTAAACTGTAAGGCGACGTATTGAGGAGAATGCAGTATGGCTGCCGCCGCCCAAGCACCGGTCAATGAACCGATCCTGTTGACCCGGATTACCCCCCCGGTCGCCACCCTGACCTTGAACCGCCCGCGACACTACAACGCCCTGTCCGCAGACCTGCTCAGCGCACTGCAGCAGGCATTGGACGATGTCGCCGGCAATGATGCGGTGCGGGTGGTGGTCATGGCCGCGCACGGCAAGGCGTTTTGTGCCGGGCACGACCTTAAGGAAATGCGTTCCAGCGAGGATCGGGCCTATCATCAGGCGCTGTTCGAGCGTTGCGCCAAAGTTATGCAAACCATCCAGCGCCTGCCGCAACCGGTGCTCGCCAGTGTGCAGGGCATCGCCACCGCCGCCGGCTGTCAACTGGTGGCGCAGTGCGATCTGGCAGTGGCTGCGGATACCGCGCGCTTCGCCGTGTCCGGCATCAACGTGGGCCTGTTCTGCTCCACCCCGGCCGTACCCCTGAGCCGCAACATGCACCGCAAACAGGCCCTGCAGATGTTGCTCACCGGGGATTTTATCGACGCCGGGACTGCGCAGAGGTTCGGCCTGGTCAATGAGGTTGTGCCGGCGGCGGAACTGGAGGCGACGGTTGTAGCGCTGGCGCAGAAGATTGCCAGCAAATCGTCGCTGGCCATAACCCTGGGCAAGAAGATGTTTTACCAACAGGCGGGAATGGACCTGAGCGCAGCCTACGAGTTTGCCGGGGAACGCATGACCTGCAACATGGACAGCGACGATGCTCGCGCAGGCATAGACGCGTTTATCGAAAAGCGCCGACCGGTATGGAAAGGCAG
>JAPORZ010000134.1 GCA_026709915.1 Gammaproteobacteria bacterium | reverse complement strand
TCATTTTCAAGCACTTACGTGCTTAAAAATGGCAGCATGTCCTTATGCTGCACGGGAACCTCTAATTTTTAGAGGTTCCCAGTACTCTTTCCCTTTAATTCTGACCGGTTCAGCGGGTCGGGAAGCGGTCAGAATTAAGTGGAAAGAGTACCAGGCACAGGCTCGGCGGCGGGGATTTTTTAGCGCAGGCAGGCTATACTTGCGCCATGAGCACAAGCGCAAACAAGGCGATCGATTGGGATAAGCTGGTCAGGTTGTTCGTGCCCGGGTCAGGCATTGAACCGCCGCTGCTGGCCGGCAGGGAAGAACCCCTGAAGAAACTCGCCGACCTGATTGGCTATCTGCAGGAAGACAACAGCGCTGCGCCCGGAGATGCCGTTCTGTTCGGCCCACGTGGCAATGGTAAGACGGTATTGTTGAACGCATTCGGACAGCAGTCAGACGGCAAGGGTATCGATATTCTGTCGTTGAAAGGAAAACAGGTTAGTGACGAGGTCAGGCTTGCGACATATCTGCTCCGTCAACGCGAGGTCTCGATGAAAGATACTGAGGCACTCAAACTGGACAAAGGAAAAGTGGGCTTGAATTTCGTGTCAGGAGAATTGAGCAGGATGAACCGGGAGGACCGGGAAACTTACATAACCACCCACCTGTTTGACCTCCTGGCAGCCCGCTGCCGCAACAGGCCGTTGCTGATGATCATTGATGAAGCCCACACCCTGGACTTCGAGACAGGCGGTCTTCTGCTGAACACCAGCCAGGCAGTGCGAGAGACCGGCGCCCCGTTCCTGCTCGTGCTGGCCGGGACGCCGAACCTGCGCGACCACCTGGATCTTATGAGCGCCACCTTCTGGGACCGTGCGGAAATCATCAGCGTAGGCCGACTGGACACCGCTGCTACCCGCGCCGCGCTGTCGGAGCCGCTTAAAGACTTCGGGATCAGCGTTGAGCATGAGGCGCTGGAGACGGTCGGTGTCGAGAGTCAACGCTACCCGTATTTTATCCAGGCCTGGGGCAAAGCCCTATGCCTGACTTTGCGGGACCGGCAAGCTACCCATATCGATACGGAACTGGTTGACGCGGCCCGTCCCGTCTTTGCGGAGAGAAGGACTGATTACTACGAAAAACGCTATGAGGAGTTGACCAGACAGAACCTGCTCGAACCCGCCAAGGCTGTATCTGCCATGTTTCAGGACACCGACCTCATTGACAGCGAGGTATTGCAAGAGAACTTGGTTGCCGCCCTGTCCCCGGATTTACAGGGCGCGCTCGACATGCTCAGAAAGCTCTCTCATCTCGGTTTTATCTGGAAACCACCGGCCAGCATTTACTACGAACCCGGCATCCCCAGCCTCATGGGCTATGTGTTGACAGGGCGGGGGGAACTCTCTGGCGATGGAAAGAGCGCTAATTCTGTAGAATGAATGTCTGCCCTTCAGGCTGATTTTATGCTGGAAAATTCTGCGTTTGGTTGCAAGCATCCTGTTTTGCTATACTTCGTGCGATGATTGAAATACTGACCCATCCTCTGATAGTGGGCACGGACAGATGTCTTAAAAAAACAACGTCAGAAAAATTGTGTTGACATTTTGCAAACTGTAGTCTTAAATGTCATAAGGTTATAACATTCCTATCTGTTGCAAACTTGGGCGAGCCTGCCCATGTACCTTGAGCGAGAGGGGCGACCATTATGTTAACGAATAAGTTACACCACATCAATATCCGTGCAGGCGGGCTGGTAGCGGCCTTTGCGTTCACATTGACATCCTTTGTTCCACAGTATTCCTACAGTCAGGATGCGCTGGAGGAAATTGTCGTGACCGCGAGAAAGCGTGAAGAAAACCTGCAGGAAATTCCTTTGACTGTGAACGCATTTACGGAGACGGCGATGGAAGAGCGTGGTATTACCTCGCTGCAGGACATCGCCGATTTCACGCCGGGGTTTGATTTCGCCCATGCCTTTGGTCGTAGCGATTTTCGCCCTGCCATCAGGGGGCAGTCAAATGTTTTGGGTGGCGCCAACGCCGGTCTTTTTCTGGAAGGGATTATTATCGAAAGAGGGGGCTCAACGGTGCCGTTGTCTGCATTGGAACGTGTGGAGGTGGTGAAAGGACCGCAAAGCGCCTTATATGGCCGTTCCACTCTGGCCGGTGCCGTCAATTACGTACTGAAAAAGCCCGGCGATGAGTTCCGCGGTGAGGTCAACGCAGAATATGGTCAGCGCGACCATATCCAGGTTGATCTGCACGGCAGTGCCCCGCTGGGCGAGAATGCAGGTGTTGCCCTTACTCTCAGTCATTACGAGCGGAGTGGGGAGTATGACAACAGTTACCCGGGCAACGATGCGGGAGTGCCAGCTTTCACCGATGAGGTTGGCGGCGAGGAATCCAGCAGTATCACAGCAGTGATTACCCTTGACCCTACCGATCGGTTCAGCCTCACAGCTCATGGCAGCTACGAGGAAAGTGATGATGATCAGTACGCTATCGCCATGCAACCGTCGCGATTCAATAATTGCTACATGGTCAGTCAGCAACCACTGCCACCGGCAGGTACGCCTGAGGCAAGCGCCAATCGCGTCGGAAGCCTGCCGTATCGTGGCAATGGCTACTATTGCGGTCGTGTGGATCTCGACAATGTGCTGGGAGACAACGGCGACGGTAACGATACCCGGCTTGAAACTAATTACTATGATGATATGGGTGTAGAAACCCAAAGCCTGCGTTTGGGCCTCAAGGCCAGTTTGGATCTGACTGACGCCGTCTCTGTCACCTCTGTTACCGGATATAACGATGTTGAAATCAGCGACCGAATCGACGAAAGCTTTGGTTTTGACGAGATTTCATATTCTCGCTTCCCGGCTTTTGCGGGCAGGCCACTCAGGGAGGGTTTTCTGACCGGCGGCGAGGACGAATTTGACGATTTCTCACAAGAGATCCGACTTAACTATGACGCTGGAGCGTCCTCTCGTTACCTGTTGGGGTTCTATTATTATGAATCTGACCGGCTCCAAAGTGGATTCCTTACTTCCTTAACCCCAGCTCTTTATAGGTTTTTCGGATTTGACGCTTCACCAAGTGCACAAACTGAGAAGACACAGATAGATAGCTGGTCGGTGTTCGGTTCCATGGAGTTCGATTTTACCAGCAAGGTTACCATCGGCGCGGAGTTTCGCTATAACGAGGATGATCTAAAAGTTGACACAGATAGACGGCGACGATCAATGGGACGTTTCGAGAGTTCTTTCTCTGCTTTTCTGCCTAAGGTAACAGCGAAATATCAGGCCACGGACAACTTTCTGGTTTACGCCAACATCGCTAAGGGTAACAAACCCGGCTCTCTCAATACTAATGCTGGTCTGCCTGAGTCTGAAGTTCCTATAGATGAAGAGAATGTCTGGAGTTATGAGTTGGGTTTCAAGTCTGCCTGGATGGATGGTCGCCTTATCGCCAACATGACCGCCTATCACATTGACTGGGAGGATCAAGCACTGACTACTACCCGAAGCCTTCCGGGCGCCGGGTCGGTGTCAATACAGGAGAATATAGGCAGAAGCACTATCAATGGTATAGAACTGGAGCTTGTCGCCAACCCCACAGACTTCTGGGAAGCCTCGCTGGCTTACGCATGGACCGATACTGAAATAGATGAATTTATCCAAAGTGTTGATGCTGGCGCTAATGTACCGGGCAGTTATCGGGAAGCAGCGGTGATATTCGGCTATCAGGACAGTGGTGACGTGTTGATTTCTGGCACTCAGCTACCCTACACATCCAAGCACCAGCTTAACTTGTCGAATATGTTCTATGGCAGCATGACTGACGACTGGTCGTGGTTCCTGCGCGGCGATTTCAAGTACAACTCAAAGCGTTACGCTCAGGTCTATAACCTTGCCCACACTGGCAGCCGTGAGATCGTCAACTTGCGCGGCGGCATCAGCAACGGCGGGCTGTCTATCGAAGTATGGGTGGATAACGTTTTGGATAATGAGACTCCCCCCATTCTGAATCGCTACGTAGAGGCGAGCGAGTCGTTTCAGTTGTATAACCGGGCCATCGGTGCCACTCTGCCAGAAAAACGGCGTATCGGCGTCACCGCCCGTTACCGGTTCTGATCGGGACCCAGCAGCTTCCTCCCATACTTGTTCGGGCTTCACCTGCGGGTGGTTTCGCTGAAACCACCCGAAGTGTTGTTTTTCAATGACTTTGAATTTACCGACAGCTCTCGCTGCCCTGGTGGGCGGCGCTGTAGTGGCCAGTTGAACCCGGGCACACACTTGATTTCAAGAATAACAGGATGTATTCTTTCCTTACATCCTTACTTGAAACTCATAATGTTAGCTAAACTTACCTCAAAAAATCAGCTGACCCTGCCGAAAAAGGTGATGGCCGGTTTGGAGAGTGCAGAATACTTTGACGTAAGCACGGAAAACGGACGTGTCGTGTTGACGCCTGTACGCCTTGCTCGTGCAGACGCCGTGCGTGCGAAACTGGCCGAACTGGGCATTACCGATACCGATATTGCCGAAGCAAAAGCCTGGGCGCGTCGTTCATTTCGTGGCAGATACCTGCCGTCGGGCGGTAAGTAAACGTAAACGAATTAGCATAACTCAAAGCAATGAAACAATTTAGAAAATCCAGCGCCGACACCAACCCTGAGCGTGACAAGATTCAAATCCACCTGACACCTCGAGGTGGTTTTTACATCGATCCTGATAAGCTTTTTGAAGATCCAAAAGTCAGGGAAGATATAAAGAAGATGTC
>JAPORZ010000019.1 GCA_026709915.1 Gammaproteobacteria bacterium | reverse complement strand
TGGTCAGGTTATATCACCCAGCCATTACAAGGGCTGAATTAAAGGCGTCTCTAAACGCTCATGATCAGGGCGCTGCATACCCAGACTGTATGTAAATCGACAAAATTTACATAGCAAAAATCATAAGCGTCCTTGAAACGATCTGCCAGTATAGCACAAATCACGCGCCCGGGTATTGCGCCCTGCAAATCATTTTCAGGATCAAACAGATCATTGATGCGATGTCCCTTTGTTGATTAAGAACAAAAATTCCTGATTTTTTTGTTCGGATTCTCTGATCCATTCATTGGTCCATTTCATATTCGCCATAACATTTTTCTGGTAGTCGATTTTCCTTACCTCCACCAGTTCCCCGTTGTTTTTTAGAATGTTATTCAGTTCTGCTGCTGTGCTTCTGCCGGTTGAACTGTATGACAACAATACCCATTCTGCGCGAGTTTTTTGTATCAATTTTTCTATTGCTTCCACAGCGACATATCTGCCGGATGCAGAATTTTTTCTAAATTCTTCAAACACGGAACCAGAAATTTTGTCGGAAGTGTCGCTCCGTCGATTGGCTTTGCCGAATACATCGGGTTTATCGTTCAGGCAAATTGTAGTCCATGGATGATAGTAAGACGCATATCGAACGCGAGACGGAGGCATTTTTTCATTGTTTGAACCATAGGGGGGATCATAGTACGCTAAATCAACACCACTCCCTGCCACATCGAAAACATCTTTGCGCAAAACCATGTGCTCCAAATCATGTTCGAAGACCTTTGGAACCTCAAGGCATAATTCTTTGTATGATCTCGGAGACCACTCTTTTAAGTAGGAAACATAGTGGCCTAAAGTGCTGTCAACTTTGTCCAAAGCGAGTATCAAACTTGTTAATGCCACGGACTCTTCAATGGGAGATAAACACAATTCATCTATTCTGTTTCTTATGCCATCCAGTTTCATCGTGTTGTGAATTTGCCAGGGTCTTTTGAAGCCATTACTTTGAGTGGAGTTCCCTCCATTGGCATGGCCGCCGTAATAATTTGTAAACCAGCCTTCTATCGGTCGTGTGGCGTTCAGTTCTTCGATAAGATCTGTGTATGCGTGCGCGGGCTTTCGGCTTAACAGATAACATGTACCAAAAACTTCAGACCAAACAGCCATATCGTTGCAGACAACTTCGTAGCCGGATTTTGCCAAAGATTGCGACACACGGGTAGAACCGGAAAAACCGTCAAGAACAGTCTTGGCGGATGTCTTGGAAATCGTATCCAGGATGTGGGGAATCAATTTGAGTTTTGAACCGGCATACTTGATCCCTTCCGTTTCAGGAATATCCAGAGCACAATCGTCGAATAATGGGATTGTAGAACCCCGGATCATATACTTTCCTTCTTTCGTATCTTCTCAATATCTTCTTGTACTCTTTTCAATGCTTCAGAGTGGCCAGTATCGCTCGACACAAGAGCATGAGAAAATAACTTCACCAATACTTGATTATGCGAATAATCAATCCAACCATTAGTGACACTTTCAAAATACTTCATTCCATTCCGTGTGTGTGTCCATAGGCCGCGTTGAAGTGCATTCGCGGAACTGCCACCATACCGGACTTCACAAATATACTCTTCGCTCTTGTTACTGAACTTGTAGATCGGATGTTTTCTACCTCTGCCTGCATCTACCCGAACTATGCTAGCAACTTCTCTTTTCGCCTTTTCGTAGTCGAAGACCATGATATTGCATTGCTGTGTTTTCTCGTTATAAATGAGCGGTAATACATTTATTTCTTCAAACTCGCTGAACTCCGGACCGGAAAATATGATGTCGATGGTTTTCTTATCGGTCACTATCCGGTTTTCCCTTTCAAGTCTTGGAAACATCGAAAAAGTTTTATCGGTTGAAAGCTGCAACGGCCCGTCTCCATAGGCCTTCAGGCTTACCTGAAACTCCTGCTCATCAATCTCGCTGGTTACCCTTATATCCTCTTCTTTGGACTTGGCTCTGAATAAGTCTTTTCCAACATGAGTGGCTCGAAAATCGTACATATATTGGTTGACAAATTCACTAATCGCAATTTCAGCCAAATCTCCGTGTGTCTTATTGCCGATCAATCTCATTGTGAATATATTGCTCAAAGTGGTTGTTATCAATGATGGGTGCTTTTTTATCAGCAGCTTCAATCTTTTAATGAAATTTTTGTAAGAATCAGACATTCTCGTTCCTTGTTGGTTGATCAATCTCAGGTTGCTCGAGGAAATGAAGCATGATCATATAGTACTTAGGTATCTGGTTGTCCAAATCCGGCCATTATTATTCCGCCGCCAGGAATAATAACGGCAGTGCGCCTTGGACACCAACAACTGAGCATCACTGACAAAGCGCTACTTTTTACCGTTATTGGGCTTGGAATAATGCTGCCGCAGACGCTGTTTGTCCTGTTCCGACAGGGCGCTGGGTTTGCTGCCGGCGAGCTCTTCCCGGGCTTGCCGTGATTTGACCGCCTTCAGTTTTTCCATTCTGTCGATAAACTCGCGTTCCATATCAAACTCCTCGACCGTCGGCAGGTCGGGGCTGGACGCGAGTTCATTCAGTCTGGCGGCAAAACGCGAGGGGCGATAACGTTCCAGTAACCCGGCACAGGTTATTTCAGGATTTGAATGCACCAATGAGACGAGTTCCTGCAGAAAATCAACGCCCGGCATGGATACCCCCGACAGTTCTGTCGGGTCCTCCACCTGCATTGCCAGTTCCGGTCGGTGCAGGATGTATTGAATCAGCACGCTAATCTGTTCTCTGCTGCCTTGCTGTCGCCGCGGGCGCGGGGCGCGGGCGCGACGCGGCGCGTCCGCAGGCCGCTCCAGTAACTGCCGGCGTAGCTCCTCGGTTGTCGTTTGCGCAACGTTTGCGACTTCCTGTAACAGCAACTGGCGCAGCCCGCTGTCAGGCATTTTTTTCAGGAACGGCATCATGTTGTCAAGAAAGTTTCCACGTGCCTCGCGGGTGGCAGCGCCGTTTCCCGTCCGCACTGTATCCAGCAGAAAATCGGAAAGCGGCACGGTATTTTCATCGGCGCAGAAGCGTTCTGCGCCATGTTGACGGACAAAACTATCGGGGTCTTCTCCCTGTGGCATAAACTTGAAAAAGACCTGCCGTCCCTCCTGGAGGAGGGGGATGGTGATTTCCAGGGAACGCTGCGCCGCCGTTTTGCCGGCGTTATCGCCGTCGAAGCAGAAGATGATCCGGTTGACGACGCGGAATAGTTTCCTCAGGTGGTGTTCCGTTACCGCAGTGCCCAAGGTGGCAACCACGTTGCTGATGCCGTGTTGAGCCAGCGCCACGACATCCATATAGCCCTCCACGACGTACAGGCTGTCAGGCTTTTTTTTCTGCCGCCGCGCCTGGAACAGGCCGTATAATTCCCGACCCTTGTGGAACAAGGGTGTTTCCGGGGAATTCAGGTATTTGGCATTATCCTCAGGATCCAGCGCCCGCCCCCCAAACCCGATGACGCGCCCGCGCGGGTCACGAATTGGGAACATGATGCGGTTGCGAAACCGGTCGTAATACCCATTGGTGTCACCGGCAGTTGCTTGAACAGACGGGTGTCCGGCAGCGGCGCCGGCCTGTGTGTCCCGCGCTTTAATCAAGCCGGCCGCGACCATGCCGGTTCTGCTCACGGCAGTCTTGCCCAGCGCGTTAAGCAGGTGCTGCCAGCCCGGCGGCGCGTAGCCGATTTCATAATCCTCCATGATTGCCTGGCTGAGGCCGCGCCCTTGCAGGTATGCGTCCGCCTCGCCCTGCTGGTGTTGCAGTTTGCTGCGGTAAAAGCGCGCGGCCTGTTCCAGCAATTCATACAACTCCAGGTGCTGCTTTGCTTCGGGCTGATAGCCCGCTTCACGCGGGAGCTCCAGGCCATAACGCCCGGCCAGATCTTCAACGGCTTCAACAAAACTCAGGCCGTTGTGCTCCATCAAAAAGCCGATGACCGTGCCGTTGGCGCCGCAACCGAAGCAGTGGTAGAACTGCTTGTCCTGGCTGACCGTAAACGAAGGTGTTTTCTCTTCGTGGAACGGACAGCGGGCCTGATAGTTCTTGCCAGCCTTGCGCAACGGGACGTAGCTGTCAATCACCTCAACGATGTCGGCCCGCGCCAGCAGGTCATCGATAAAATGCTGTGGTATTCTGCCCGCCATAAGTGTTGCCGGAATTTACAGGGGCGCCTTCAGGAAAGCCATGAGGAAATTGACCTGAAACAACAGGCCGGCGTAAAAACTGTCCCGGAGCGACCTCTCGCCGCCCCCAACATACTACTGATTCAGGCGGGCTTTTACCAGCGCGCTGACCTGGCTCAGGTCTGCGCGCCCTTGCAGCGCGGCCTGCAGTTGCCCCATCACTTTACCCATGTCTTTCATGCCGACTGCGCCGGTGGCGGCAATGGCTTCGGCAACCTTGGCGCTGATCTGTGCCGCATCCAGCGGTTGCGGCAGGTAGCCCAGGATGATACTCAGTTCAAACTGCTCTTTTTTAACCAGATCATCACGGCCCGCCGAGGCATATTGTTCGATGGAGTCACGCTGTTGCTTCGCCATTTTATTGAGTACTGCGCTGACCTGCGCATCGTCAAGATTGATACGCTCATCTATTTCTCTTTGTTTAATGGCAGCGCTGATGAGGCGCAACGCGGCAAGGCGCTCCTTATCCTTGCTGCGCATGGCAGATTTAACGTCTTCGTTGATCCGGTGTTTGAGTTCGCTCATGAACAGTCAGCGGCTGGCAGGAGTATTCAATATTGTCTGATTGGCCGGGGGCCGGATCGTCCCTGGCGCTTCTGGTGACGTTTGA
>JAPORZ010000205.1 GCA_026709915.1 Gammaproteobacteria bacterium | reverse complement strand
GCACGTAAGTGCTTGAAAATGAAGGAAATGAAAAATCACACTTTTTCATTTCCGTGTCTAAAAATGCCACGGAGGGCATTTTTAGAGGTTACCTTATGATATACGCCTTTCGGCTTGCATCGGGTTGTCGCCCTTCTCATCCCGCTGGTGATGTCGTCTTTGGGTATGTTTTCGATATCCGTTTGCTTCGGCAGGGCATTACTGTTAAAACCGTTTCCGAAAAAAGCTGCCAACGAGTCTTTGTCTGCAAGAAACCAGGTTTCCATGCATTGCACCATCAGATGGGCGTTATCATCTCTGGCATCCGACGGTTTGTCCCAGTTGTCGCGGTTTTTCAGGTGTAGCCAAGGAGCGAAATTCTTGGCCACGGGTCCTTCCCCCTGGCAGACAACATTTGAAAAAGTAGCTACTGATTGCTACTCTGTTACTCATGAAATCAGTTAGCATTAAGACACTGAGCAGCAAGCTGGGCGAAACAGCGGAACCACCGCCAACAATACCAGTCGCCGCTTTGAGTGAGATTCTGGGTGAACTGGACGATGACCGCAGTGAGCGGTGTCCTACCTTGATACATCGCTGGCGCTTGCTCACCTGTTGGCCGAAGATTCATGAAGGATATTATGTATAGCGCAACCACACTGCCTGCCAACCTTGACTCTCCGAATATAGAGGACAAATTACGCGAACACTTAAAGCAGGTCAAGCGAACATCGTTTGGCTCGGAGTACGTGACTTTTCGCGCAAGCCGGGATGAGGTAGCCGCAATGGCTGAATCCGGTCTGGTAAATGCCTTCCGGCGGGTAGTGCTGGACCCGGTGCGAGGTCTGGTGATGTTGATGGCGCCAAGCGGAAGACATGAGTGGGTTACCGGCGATATCGACCGTTTTGTCAGTTGTGTTGCCACCTTGCAAGGGGTCAGGATAGAACAGTTGCGTAATACTCGCTGGCGTCGTGAATATGAACCGAAGAACACCGGCAACGAGGCAGATTGCAGTTTCTACTTTGGACGCAAAGCGCTGGATTATGTTCAGGCACATGCCCGGAGTGAGGAAGAGGGCGATGCGTACACGTTCCGGGTGCCCGCGGACCTGGTGGTTGAAGTAGGACTTACGCACGAAGCAAAGGAAAAGCGTCTGAGTTACCGGGACAAGGGTGTGGTTGAGTTCTGGCAATTGAATGCGCGTCCTCGCAAACACCGAAGGAGCCTGGTGACAGTCAGCTTTCTTGACCTTCAGGCGGCAAGAAAGCCAGTAGCGATTGAGGCATCTCTTAACCTCCCTGAGGTTACGCCTGCACACGTTATCAGGTTCATGCGCCTGCGTTCCGGAAAATCGTTGAATCATCTTGAGGTTTATGAGGCAGTCCGCGGTTTACTTGAGGATGAGAGCAACGCGCTGGAGATACGTGAGGACGCAGCAGAGTATGAGCTTGAAAATTGAACTGGTCGCTACCATCGCCGGCGCCAGCTGCAACGATAACCTGGAACGCAAACAACATCCGGCGCTACAAGTGAACGGCGTTAATCCGTAGCCAACGCCGCTCCGGCCAATTCCTCTTCCTCTATCTCAATGGTAATCTCGTCTGCGGTCGCGGAGACGATGACGTGGCCGCCGTGCAGGAGTTTGCCGAACAGCAGTTCTTCGGCCAGTGGTTTTTTGATCTTGTCCTGGATGAGGCGGGCCATGGGGCGGGCGCCCATGATTTTGTCGTAGCCGTGTTGCGCCAGCCACAGGCGGGCCGGTTCGTCCACATCGATGACCACTTTTTTCTCATCCAACTGCGCTTGCAGTTCGACCAGGAATTTATCCACTACGTCGAGGATAGTGTTGCGGTCCAGTGGGTTGAATTCGATGATGGCGCTGAGGCGGTTGCGGAACTCCGGACTGAAGGTCTTGTTGATGATTTCCAGGGCGTCCGAGCTGTGGTCTTGCCGGGTGAAGCCGACCGAGGCGCGGCTGATGCGTTCGGCGCCAGCGTTGGTGGTCATAATGAGGATCACGTTGCGGAAGTCGATATGGCGCCCGTTGGTGTCGGTAAGGGTGCCGTGGTCCATCACCTGCAGCATCAGGTTGAACACGTCGGGGTGGGCCTTTTCCATCTCGTCCAGCAGTAGCACGCTGTGGGGATGTTTGTTGATCTCATCGGTGAGCAGGCCGCCCTGGTCAAAGCCCACATAGCCCGGCGGCGCGCCGATCAGACGCGAGACCGTGTGGCGTTCCATGTATTCGGACATGTCGTAGCGCAGCAGTTCGATGCCCAGCGCATTAGCCAGTTGTTTGCTGAGCTCGGTTTTCCCCACCCCGGTAGGCCCGGCCAGCAGGAACGCGCCGATGGGCTGTTCGGGATTGCCCAGCCCCGAACGCGCCATCTTGATGGCGGTGGCCAGGCTTTCGACAGCCTGATCCTGGCCGAACACCACCATCTTCAGGTTGCGTTCCAGGTTCTTCATGGTATCCCGGTGCGAGCTGGTGACCGTCTTCGGCGGGATACGCGCGACCTTTGCCACGATAGCCTCGATGTCCTGCACCCCGATGGTTTTTTTGCGCCGGGAAGGGGGCAGCAGTTGCTGCGAGGCCCCGGCCTCGTCGATGACGTCGATAGCCTTGTCCGGCAGGTGGCGGTCGGTGATGTAACGCTCCGCCAGTTCCGTCGCAGAGCGCAACGCCTGCTGTGTGTAACGTATGCGGTGGTGCTCCTCAAAGCGCGATTTCAAGCCTTGCAGGATCTTGATGGTCTCGTCGATGGAAGGTTCGACCACATCGATCTTCTGGAAGCGCCGCGCCAGCGCGCGGTCTTTCTCGAAGATACCGCGAAACTCCTGGTAGGTGGTGGAACCGATGCACTTGATGGCGCCGGAGGCCAGCGCCGGCTTGATGATATTGGACGCATCCATGACCGCCCCGGAGGCGGCGCCGGCGCCGATGATGGTATGGATCTCGTCGATGAACAAAATTGCGCCGTCTTTTTTCATCAACTCGGCAATCACGCCTTTCAGGCGCTTCTCGAAATCGCCGCGATAGCGGGTCCCGGCCAGCAGCGCGCCCATGTCCAGTGAAAAAATGGTGCAGTCGTGCAGCACTTCCGGCACTTCCTTATCGACGATCTGCTTGGCAATGCCTTCGGCGATGGCGGTTTTACCGACGCCGGCTTCCCCCACAAACAACGGGTTATTCTTGCGCCGTCGGCACAGGATCTGGATGGTGCGCTGCACCTCATGCGTGCGCCCGATGAGCGGGTCTATGCGACCGAGCCCGGCCTGTTCGTTGAGGTCGGTCGTATATGCTTCCAGGGGTTTTTTTGCACCCTCATCCTGACGGGAATCATCAAATTCAGTTGCCGCGCCGGGCTGTCCGGCTTCGTCCTGGGGATGTTTGGCAATACCGTGCGCGATGAAGTTCACCACATCGAGGCGCGCCACATCCTGCTGGTGCAGGAAAAACGCGGCGTGGGATTCGCGTTCGGCAAAAATGGCGACCAGGATATTGGCGCCGCTGACTTCCTTTTTGCCGGAGGACTGTACGTGTTGCACGGCGCGTTGAAATACCCGTTGAAAGCCCAGAGTAGGCTGGGTTTCACGCTCGTCATTGGTTTCAAGGCGTGGGGAGTTATCCTCAATGAAATTCGTCAATTCGTCCTGTAATGTTTCCACGTTGGCGCCACAGGCACGCAACACCTTGAGCGCCGCCGGGTTTTGCAGCAAGGCCAGCAGCAGATGTTCTACCGTCACGAATTCATAGCGCTGCTCGCGGGCTGCGCGAAACGCGTCATTCAGTGTTTGTTCCAGGTCTTTATCAAGCATCAGCTGTCTTTCTCCATGGTGCATTTTAACGGATGTTCGTGTTCCTTTGAATAATGGTTGACCTGCACCACCTTGGTCTGGGCCACATCGCGGGTAAATACGCCGCATACCCCCATGCCGCGGGTGTGCACTTCCAGCATGATGCGCGTCGCGGTCTGCCGGTCCATGGTAAAGAACGTTTCTAAGATATGCACCACAAATTCCATGGGTGTATAGTCGTCATTGAGCAGCAGCACCTTGTACAACGGCGGGCGCTTGAGCCTGGGCCGGTCCTCAAGCAGGGCCAGATCTTCGTTATAACGTTCGTGTGGTTGTTGTTCAGACACAGTTTGTCCTTCATGGCGCCGGGGAAATGCCGGCCTGCTCCCGCTACGGCGCGCCGGGCTTGTAGCGCCGCCTGAGCCAGTAATCCACGCTCAGATACCTGCCGCCACCCAGGAAGAACAGGGCGCACAGCATGACCAGATAGGTGGCGGCCCATTCGATGCCGTTGTTGGCAACGATCAGGTTCCCGTGTTCCGTCAGCCAGTTGTAGTTGCCGTGCTCGCGCAGCAGGTTTTTGGCCTTGTCCAGGCGTTCGATGGCGGCGCCCGCCTCGGCTGCCGGGAACGGGCTGTTCAGGTCATGCACGGCTTGCCAGCCGTGGCTGATATGCACTGTGGCCATGGCGACGAGCATGGTGAACATCAAGGGGATGCAGATCCAACGGGTGGCCAGACCCAAGGCCAACAGGATGGCGCCGAAATATTCCGCGCCCCAGGCCAGGTAGGCGTTCAGGGCGGGGAAGGGCAGCCCCAGCCCCCAGTCAGGATTGCCAAACCATTCGATCACAGACTCCAGTGAACTGTTTTCGTCAAACGGGTTCCACTTGTTATTGCCCGCTACCCAGAACACGGGCGCCAGGTACAACCTGAGTAACAACGGCCCGATGAAATCCAGGCGTTGCCTGATAGAATCGAGGACGGCTTGCGCACAGCCGGCCAGTGCGGTGAGGCGGTTCATGGTATTTGGTTCCTGATACTCTTGCAAACTGATGACCTGTTCAGCCGGTCGGGAATT
>JAPORZ010000090.1 GCA_026709915.1 Gammaproteobacteria bacterium | reverse complement strand
AAAAGCATGGAGTCACGTTTAACGAGGGATCAACTGTATTCGGTGATCCTTTGGCAATAACTTATGCTGACCCGGAACATTCAATTGGAGAATATTGCTATCTGACTTTTGGCCGTTCCATAGCAAACCGGCTGATTGTGGTAGCGCATTCTGACAGAAATGATAGAGTCAGGCTCATATCCGCAAGATATATGACCCGGAGTGAGAGAAAAGATTATGAAGAAATCCGATGAATTAAAAGCGGAGTATGATTTGAGACGCTTGGGACAAGGAGTTCGTGGAAAGTACTATGATGAGTATGAAAAAGGGACCAACATAGTCGTTATTTACCCTGATCTGACAGCAACATTCCCCAATACCCGGGCGGTTAATGATGCGCTGCGAAAATTACTCCAAAGCATCGAACAACCGGTAATTTGAGAGATCTTGCTCGTATCATCGATCACACCCTGCTGGCGCCGGAGGCGACGCCGGACAGGGTGGCACGGCTGTGCCGGGAAGCGCATGAGCATGGGTTTTACTCCGTCTGCATCGCGCCGGTTTTCATCGGCCTGGCCGGCGCGGAACTGGCAGGCTCGTCGGTGCAGGTTTGCACGGTAATCGGTTTTCCCACCGGCATGAGTGAGCCGGAGGTAAAGGCTTATGAGACCGAACTGGCGATACGGCGCGGCGCTGATGAGGTCGATATGGTCATGAATATCGGTGCGGCCCGGGCCGGAGACTGGCAGCAGGTCCGACTCGATATTGTGCAGGTAGTGGACCGGGCTGATGGCCGGCCGGTCAAGGTCATTCTGGAGACCTGCCTGTTGACGGACGAGGAAAAACAACGGGCTTGCGCGGTCTGCGTTGACGCCGGCGCCGCGTTCGTCAAGACCTCCACCGGTTTCAGTCATGGCGGCGCCACCGAGGCGGACGTCAGACTGATGCGTGCCGCCGTCGGGCCGGACCCGGGCGTGAAGGCCAGTGGCGGGATCAGGGATTACGCAACCGCCTGCAGGATGATCGAAGCCGGCGCCACCCGCCTGGGCACAAGTTCAGGGCTGAAAATTGTGGCGGGGGAGAAAGATTTATCCGCCGCTGACGCGTATTAACGCAGTGGGCGCACAAAGTCAGCCAACCGCCGTCGCCAGCGCCACTTCTATCATGTCCTTAAAACCGGATTGGCGTTCCTCCGGGCTCAACCTTTGTTGCAGGGTGATATGGTCGCTGACAGTGCAGATGGTCAGCGCTTTGGCGCCAAATTCCGCCGCCAGACCGTAAATGCCAGCGGCCTCCATTTCCACGCCCAGCACGTTATATTTTTCCATCAGCCCGAACAGCTCCGGGTCCGGCGAGTAGAACAGGTCGCTGGAGAAGAGGTTGCCCACATGGAAGGCAAGCCCCCGCTGAGCGGCGGCGTCTACTGCCGTTTGCAATAGCCGGTAATCCGCAATCGCGGCAAAATCATGATCCCGGAAGCGAATGCGGTTTACCTTGGAGTCAGTACAGGCGCCCATGGCAATGATAACGTCGCGCAGGCGCACTGACTCCATCACTGTGCCGCAACTGCCGGCCCGGATCAGGCGTTTGACCCCGAACTCGTTGACCAGTTCGGTGCAATAAATGGAGCAGGAGGGAATGCCCATGCCATGGCCCATGACCGACAACGGTTGCCCCTGGTAGCTGCCGGTGAAGCCCAGCATGTTGCGGACATCAGTCACCTGACGCGGGTCATCCAGGTAGTTTTCCGCAATGAATTTTGCCCGCAGCGGGTCGCCGGGCATAATCACGGTTTCGGCAAAGTCACCGGGTTTGGCATTGATATGTGGTGTGGTCATAACGAACTTACATCTGTAGAGAAACAAACAAACCGGCCAGCACTGCGCTCATCAGGTTGGACAAGGTGCCGGCCAGCACGGATTTGAAGCCCAACGCGGCAATATCCTGGCGTCGTTCCGGGACCAGACTGCCCATGCCGCCCAGCAGGATGGCGATGGAGGTCAGGTTGGCAAAACCGCACAGGGCAAAGGTGATGACCACCTGGGTATGCGGGCTCAGGGTTTCCCGGAGCTCGGTAAAATTCAGGTAGGCGATGAATTCGCTCATGATAAACTTCTGGCCGATCAGGCTGCCGGCTGCGTGCGCCTCATCCCAGGGCACGCCAAGCAGGAACGCCAGTGGCGCCAGTGCCTTGCCGAGCATCCCTTGCAGCGTCAGTTCCTCGATACCGAACCAGCCGCCGAGCCCACCCAGCAGGCCGTTGAGCAGGGCGATCATGGCGACGAACGCAATCAGCATGGCGCCGACGTTGACCGCAAGTTTCAACCCGTCCAGGGTGCCGTTACCGATCGCTTCAAAGATATTCACCACTTTTGCCGGCCCGCTGAACTGCACATGCGCTATATCCTGTTCGGCGCGCTCGGTCTCCGGCTTGATCAGCTTGGCCATGAGCAACCCGCCGGGCGCGGCCATAAAACTGGCTGCGATCAGGTAACCCAGGTTGATCCCCATGGCGGCATACGCAGCCATGATGGCGCCGGAAATAGCCGCCATGCCACCGGTCATCACTGCAAACAGCTCCGACCGGGTCAGGTTCTTCAGGTAGGGGCGGATGACCAACGGCGATTCACTGTGGCCGATGAAGATATTGGCGACCGCACACATGGATTCGGTCTTGCTGGTGCCCAGCAACCTGTGTATGCCGCCGCCCAGGAGTGTCACCAGCTTCTGCATGATGCCCAGGTAATACAGGGTGGACATCAGCGCCGAGAAGAAGATGATCACTGGCAGCAGGTGAAAGGCGATGGAAAACCCTCCATCCTGCTTGGCCAGGTCGCCGAACACGAATTCACTACCCACCCGGCCGTAATCAATGACGTTCTGGACGCCCGCCACCATGGTGTTGAGAAATGCCTGCCCCAACGGAAAATACAGGATCAGGCCGGCGATGGCCGCCTGGGTCAGAAACGCGGGCACAACGGTCTGCAAGCGGATGGCGCGCCGGTTTTCAGACAGCAGCAAGGCCAGGCAGATAATCACCACCATGCCGACAAAACTCATTAGAATAGTCATGTAAAGTTATCCTGTTATGATCCTGCCCGGCAACGCGCCGCTGATTTTCAGAGATTCCTGGGAACCTCTGATTTTCAGAGGCGCCCTTCTATAAGATACGGGACTCAAAGAGGTTAAGCAAAATGAAATTAACACGATCCTGGGCTGTGGCAATACTGGCTTTGTTCAGCGCCGGCGGCAATCTGATACCCGCCTTCATTGGCATAGTAGGCCGCCCGGTGGCAATACTGGCTTTGTTCAGCGCCGGCGGCAATGACGTTATTCATGCCGCAGAACTGGACGCGCGCCTGTACTTTCAGGAGGTGCGCCGCGACCCGGCATTGCTGAGAAACTTCCTGTATGCGTTTCCCAAGGGCGGCGAGCTGCACAACCACCTCGACGGCGCCATCTATGCGGAGAGTTACATTCGCTGGGGCGCCGAGGACGGCAAATGCATAGACCTGGAAAACTATGCGGTCACGCTGCCGCCCTGTGACGCGCCTGCCGGCCGCCCGGCGCTGAGTGAGGTGCAGTTCGACGGTAACGTGGTCAACCGGATTATCGACGCCTTCTCGATACGCAACTATGAACGGCGCCCGGTGTCCGGTCATAACCAGTTTTTCTCCACCTTCGGGCGTTTCTACCCCGCCGGCTTCGGCCGCGAAGGTTATATGCTGGCAGAATCCAGCGCCCGCTCGGCGCGCCAGAATATGATTTACCTGGAGCTGCTACAGTCCTGGGGCATGGCTGAGGCCCGGCAACTGGCCGCAGACGGGGCAGAGTTCAATCCGGAGCGGCCGTTGGCGGAATTGGTCCGTCATCCGGGCATTGAGCAACTGGCTGCCGAGACCATTACCCGGCTCGATGCGATTGAACAACAGTGGCGCAGTGTCCTGGCCTGTGGACAGGAGCATGCAGATGCCGGCTGCGAGGTGACCGTGCGCTATCTGGCCCAGGTCATCCGCACCTTCCCGCGCGCGCAGGTGCTGGCTCAGGCCCTGCTGGCCTACCACCTCATCGAAGCAGACCCGCGCTACGTGGGCCTGAACTTTGTGGCGCCGGAAGATGACCCCATTACCCTGCGCGACTACCGCTGGCAAATGGCAATGATCGGGGAACTGGCTGGCCATTTCCCCGCAGCAAAGGACGGCATTACGCTGCACGCCGGTGAACTGGACCTGGGTCTGGTAGCGCCTGAACACCTGGGCTGGCATGTGCGCGCGGCGCTGGATCTTGCCGGCGCCAGACGCATCGGCCACGGCACCGATATACTGCACGACCCGCAGGCCACGCAACTGCTGGAACGCATGGCTGAGCAAGGCATCCTGGTCGAGATCAACCTGACCAGCAGCGAGGCCATCCTGGGAATAACGGGCGCGGCACATCCCTTCGAGACCTATCTCAAATATAATGTTCCCATCGCTCTGTCCACGGACGATGAAGGCGTCGCCCGTATCGACCTCACCCATGAATACCAGCGCGCGGTGGAAACCTACAACCTGAGCTACGACGATCTGAAGTACCTGTCGCGCAACGCCTTGGCCTACAGTTTCCTGCCAGGCCAAAGCCTGCTGGAATCGACCCGGACCGGCAAGATAACGGAGGCGTGCGACTACGACCAAAGCGCCGATGACGTCTCGGAAGACGCAGTCAGCGCCTGCCTGACTTTCATGTTCCAGAACGAGAAAGCGAAGTTACAGGCAGAACTGGAGCGGCGTTTTGACGAGTTTGAGGCAGGCTATCCGCAGCAATGATAATCTACAGATAAGGTCACCTCTAAATCCCCATGCTCAGAGCGCTACGCGCCCCGTCATCAGGTCATTCCAGACGGATAGGTGGGGTCAG
>JAPORZ010000114.1 GCA_026709915.1 Gammaproteobacteria bacterium | reverse complement strand
TGACCTTCAAGCACTACACGAGCGCGGCGCGGCAACTCGTGACCGAGCGCACCATAGCCATCGGCAATACGTCGAAGCAAGCACAGGTGCGCGCCTGATTGGGCACGCTACCGGATTCATTGGAACTGGTAGTGTTGCTGCCTCAGGCCAGCCGGGGCGTTTACTCGGAGTCGCGACGGGCCTGACGGCGAGCCAGATACAGGAGCCCCAGACCGCCCAGTCCGGAGATCAACACGGCGGTGAGCAAGGCTAAGTTCATGATTATTTCTCCAAGTTGCCATACCACAACAAGGCCAGGCCGAACAACGCGGCCGGGCCGGCGTTAATGACTTGCCCGCCTTCCAAAAAAACCGGCTATCAACCCGGCTGCGGACAAAATGATACCCAAGCGCCGACAGTCCTCAGACAAAGTGACAAGGTTTAGTTTCATGCGGTGAGCGTAGCAGATCAGGACTGCTCACGCAAGTGGAAGTGAAGAGTTCAGCAATTCTTTTTGGCGTTCAGCCTTGATTTGGCCGAAGCGCACTGTCAGGTCCGAGTATCGGTTGATGCCTAGTACTCTTTCCATTTAATTCTGACTGATTCAGCGGGTATAAGTGAAAGCGCATTGAAATATCAATTCGCCTATGTTAGGATATACTTTCACTATGTCGCAACCAGTCGGGTTGATGACATGGCTGCCAGGACCCGATGTTCCACTTAAGTTTTAAGGAGAAAAGCAAATGAACGCTACTAATGGTAACCTCTAAAAATGCCCTCCGTGGCATTTTTAGAGACGGAAACGGAAAAATGCGATTTTCCGTTTCCTTCATTTTCAATCACTTACGTGATTAAAAATGGCAGCATGTCCTTATGCTGCACGGGCGCCTCTAATTTTTAGAGGCGCCCTAATGAAGTGCGATCCGCCGATAACCCGGTAATGGTTACCTTTGACACGCTGGCTGCAGCGAAAAAGTTAACAGCAACCGGGTTTGATGAACCCCAGGCCGAGGCAATCGTAACCACTGTCCACAAGGCGATGAGCGACACCCTGACAACTAAAACGGATCTTCAATCAGCAAAGATGGATTTGCAGCTGCAGATCAGCGCAACCAATGTAGGTGTTAACCAGCTCAGAACAGACTTGGAGGCTAAAATTTCCGAGACGAATATCGCTATGGAGAAGCTGCGCGCTGAGCTGAAGGCTGATATACAAGCTACCAACGGCAGGATTGATGAAGTTGTGCACCTGATAGGCGCTTTGCAGAGCAAAATGGATACGCTGCAAGACAGAATTGTCATCCGGCTGGGCGGCGTTATGGTCACGATGACCGTGCTGCTGATGGCCCTCGGTCCGTTTTATATTCGCTGGGTGATGTCCATCATAGGCGGGGGGTGAGTAGTTACCTATAACAGCCGCTTTATCTCCGCTGCCAGCTGCTCCTGGGTGACCTTGTATTGTTCCGCATCCGTGCGTAACGGCTTGATCAGCACGGTGTTGCTTGCCACTTCGTCGGCGCCCAGGATGAGTGCGTACTCGGCGCCGGATTTGTCTGCTTTTTTGAACTGGCTCTTGAAACCGCCGCCGCCACAGTGCAGCAGCAGCGGCAGGCCCGGGATGTCATCGCGCAGGCGTTCTGCCAGTCGGAACCCGCTGTTGACGGCGTCTGCGCCTACCATTACCTGATAAAACCGGGGCGCGCCGGCCACTGCTTCTGCTCCGCTGCACTCCAGCAACGCCAGGATGCGTTCCAGCCCCATGGCAAAGCCTGCTGCCGGGGTGGCTCTGCCGCCTATCTGGGTGACCAAATCATCGTAGCGCCCGCCGGCGCAAATGGCGCCCTGCGCACCCAGCTTGTCGGTAGTCCATTCAAACACCGTGCGGTTGTAGTAATCCAGCCCGCGTACCAGGCGCGGGTTAATCTTATACTCCACGCCGTTGGCGTCCAGCAGGTCTTGCAACGCTGCAAAATGTTCGGCCGATTCCGCATCGATGGAGTCAAGCAGCGACGGCGCGCCGTCGATCAAGCCCTGCAGGGCAGGATTTTTGCTGTCGAGGATACGCAACGGGTTGGTTTCCAGACGGCGGATGCTGTCCTCGTCCAGCTCGCCCCGGTGCGCGCTCAGGTAATCGACCAACAGTTTGCGGTAGCTGTGGCGGGCGCGGTGTGAACCCAGTGAATTCAATTGCAGGGTGATACCCTCAATACCCAGCGCACCCCAGATACGCGCGCAGACCAGTATGAGTTCGGCATCAATTTCGGCGCCTTCCATGCCGAAGGCTTCGGCGCCGACCTGGTAGAACTGTCGTTGCCGCCCCTGCTGTGGCCGTTCGTGGCGAAACATGGGGCCCTGATACCAGACTCTTTGGGGACCGGCGTAAATCAACCCATGTTGCAGCAGCGCACGCACGCAGCCGGCCGTGCCTTCCGGGCGCAGGGTCAGCAACTCGTCGTTACGATCCTGAAACGTGTACATTTCCTTGTTTACGATGTCGGTGCCGGCGCCGATGCTGCGGGCAAACAACTCGGTTTTTTCAATGATGGGGAGACGTATTTCCCGGTAGCAGTATGAGTGCAGCACGACTTGCAGCGCGTCCTCAAGCAACTGCCATTTGGGGGTCTCGCCGGGCAGTGTATCGTGCATCCCCCGGACGGCTTGCAGCTTCTCCATGAGGAGGTTGATCCGAGGGCTATTGAGCTTCACCCAGCACGAAGCGGGCGACACCGATGCCTGTTATGTACGGGGTGAAGTCGAAGGGCGCGTTATTGAAAGCAATGGTAGCCGCATCTGCATTGCCAAGCAGGATAGAGAATGGCGCGGCGCCGTTTAATTGCAGCGTTTGACCGGCGCGCGCCAGATCATAATATACTTTTTCATTGTCGGCATCGAACACCTCGATCCAGCAATCGACGCTTACCACCATGGTGACCCGGTCCGGGCCGTTGCCTGTGGTTATCGTTGATACTGCAAACGAACCGGAGCCAAATGTATTCTCATTCTGTTCATCCGCGCGCGCCAGCGTCCCCTGCGTTGCTGCCGTCCGCTGCCGGGGCGCAAGTGGTTCCATAACATCAGTCGATGCCGGTTCTGACTCTGCATTTTCCGTGTTCGGCGCCCGGAAGAACGGGTCTTGCGGGTGTTCGACAACGGTGATGGAGTAGTCCAATTCGCCTGAGACCGGAGGCGGCTCAGGAGGCGGCTCAGGAGGCGTCCCAGGAGACGGCTCAGGTGGCAACTCAGGTTGAAGTTCAGATTCGGGTTGCGGTTGTGGGGGCAACAGGAGGTCGCGCTTGTGCCACAGGGCCAATGACCCCAACACCAGCACGAACAGGAACAGGTAAATAATTACGCGCAACCACCAGTTTGACCCCTGCTTTACCGGTAGCGGCGCAACCGGCGCGTCGGGCAGTTGTTCCGGCTGTTCATACGCAGCTTCTTTCTTGTACAGGGACAGGACTTGCTCGGGCGGCACATTGAGAAGTTTGGCATAACTCTGCAGGTAGCCGTAAATATAGGCCTGGATTGGCAGGTTGTCATAATCATCCTGCTCTAAGGCTTCGATGATGCTTTTCTGCAGGTAGATGCGTGTTGACACATCGGCGATGGACAGTCCTTGTTTTTCACGCAGGCTCCTGAGCAAGGCGCCGGGGGAAGGCGCTAATTCCGTATTTTTTTGATCTGACATGGGTTGGTACTCTTTCAATCTGATATTGCCATGTTCAGCGGGGACAAAGAGTACTAGTCCGGATTACGCGGTTGCCTGTTGCGGGCGCGTGCCTGTACGCGTCCGACCAGTTGACCACATGCTGCATCGATATCGTCACCGCGGGTTTTCCGGGTAATGGTAATGATCCCGGATTGTACCAGAATATCCCGAAATCTGTCCGTTGTCTCCATACTGGCGCGTGCAAACGCGGCGCCGGGGAACGGATTGAAAATGAGGAGGTTGACCTTGGCCGGCAATCCTCGCAACACGCGCGCCAGCTGCCGGGCATCTTCAACGGCATCGTTGACACCGCGCAGCAGGACATATTCGAACGTGACCAGCTCGCCACCCGTGGCTTCGCTGTAGCGGCGGCAAGCCGCCAACAGTTGTTTAAGCGGGTAAGAGCGGTTGATGGGAACCAGTTCATCCCGTAGCGTATCATTGGCCGCATGCAGCGATACCGCCAGGCTGATGCGGCTGCGCCGGGACAGTTTGATAATGCCCGGCACAATGCCGGCAGTGCTCAGTGTGACGCGTTTGTTGGCCAGACCGAAGCCGAGGTCGTCCGTGATCAGTTCTACCGCATTGATGACGTTATCAAAATTAAGCAACGGTTCGCCCATGCCCATGAGCACGATATTGGTGATGATGCGCTTGCGCCCGGGAAAATGGCCGAGTTGCTTGTTGGCCAGCCACACCTGGCCGATAATTTCTGCCACGCTGAGATTGCGGTTGTAGCCCTGCTTGCCGGTGGAGCAGAAAGTGCAATTTAAGGCGCAACCCACCTGTGACGAAATGCACAAGGTGCCACGGTTGGTTTCCGGAATGAACACGGTCTCTATGGCATTATTGCCATCTACTTGCAGCAGCCACTTGCGGGTGCCGTCGGTTGACACCTGCTCGGAGAGGATACCCGGCAGGGCCGAATAAGCCGTATCGGTGAGGCGCGCGCGCAAGTCCTTGCTCAGGTTGGTCATATCGGCAAAGTCGGTCACCCCTTGGTGGTAAACCCACTTCATCACCTGCGCGGCGCGAAACGCCTGTTCCTCCATGCCGGTAAAATAATCCCGCAGGGCGGCCTGATTGAGGTTAAATAAGTTGACGCCTGGTATGCTTGCCACGCTGGTACTCTTGCAAAGTGATATTGAGGTAACCTCTAAAAATGCCCTCCATGGCATTTTTAGAGACGGAAACGGAAAAATGCGATTTTCCGTTTCCTTCATTTT
>JAPORZ010000181.1 GCA_026709915.1 Gammaproteobacteria bacterium | reverse complement strand
TGGGCGGCGCTGCCGGAGGTGAGGCCGATGAGCCAGATCAGGTTCAGTTCCAGTGTCGCGCCACCTATTTTCACGTCACGATAAAACGCCGGCCCCAGCCGGTGGTCCTGCTCCGATAAGGCCGGCAGGTACTTGATCTCGCCGGGCGCGCCGAATGCCTCGAAGCCGATGGCAGTGTCATCATCGAGACTGTACTTCGTGCGCCAGACATATTCCAGTTCGGTACTCTCAGCGGCGGCGCGGCCGAACTGCTGCTCGACATTCACATTCAGGATATGCTCGAAGGCGCCGTGGACACGGCGCAGCATGAGGCGTCCTTCCAGGTTATGGGGCTCGTCGCCCTCGTCGTTGGCTTCGATTTCCACGTGCACCCCGAAATCCAGCCAATACCTGCCCTCCTCGGTCAACTGCAAGGTGTTCTCCCAGCCCAGAATGTCATACTTGAGCCCGGCGCCGGCAGGTTCGATGACGCTGGCAGTGATGGAGGTGGCCCAGGAATCCGTCACGCCATATTCAAGCTCAAACTCCTGGTGCTTGAAGCCATGGTAGTCAGCGTCATCATCAATGACCACATTGCCGATGATCTCAAATTGCAGATCTCCCTTCTCCACAATGGGAGAATAGACCTTCATGTCGGTGAGGTCGGCACGGGCGCCGCCGGGTAGGATGATGACGAACAGAGCGGCCGGGAGCAGGAAATTCCTTAACGGGTAAAACAGCATGTCTTATCCAAGTGAAAAGTCCACGTATAATAACGGGAATTTTTCCTGAAATCCAAACCATGCCCGCTGACTGTACTATAATACCCCCGTTCCCTGAGGAGCGTTGCGACGGGCTCTGGCCTGCCAGGCTCGGGTGAACACGGTGTACGCACTCCGCTTCCTTGCCGGGTACCCATAACCAAACGACGCTCACTTATTGCCGGAGAGAAGATAAGTGAGCCAGACCGAACGTCAGTTGCGAGCGCTGTTGCAGCAACGTATCCTGCTGCTGGACGGGGCCATGGGCACCATGATCCAGTCCCATAACCTGGGCGAGGCGGATTTTCGTGCAGACCGGTTTGCCGGGCATGGCTGCGACCTGAAGGGCAATAACGACCTGCTGACACTCACGCAGCCCGGTATCATCCGGGACATACACCGCGCGTTTCTGGATGCCGGCGCCGACCTTATCTGCACCAACACCTTCAATGCTACGGCCATCGCCATGGCCGATTACCAACTGCAAGACCAGGTGCTGGAGCTTAACCGGGCGGCCGCCGAGCTGGCCCGGGAGGAGGCTGCGGCAAAATCCACGCCGCAACAGCCACGCTTTGTCGCTGGCGTGCTCGGCCCCACCAACCGCACCGCGTCGCTGTCGCCGGATGTGGAACGGCCCGGCTTTCGTAATGTCACCTTCGCAGAGCTGACGGACGCCTACACCACTGCCGTGCAGGGTCTGGTGGCCGGCGGCGCCGACCTGCTGCTGCTGGAAACCATCTTCGACACCCTCAACGCCAAGGCGGCCATCTACGCGGTCGAGTCATATTTTGAACAAAGCGGGAAACGGCTGCCACTGATCATCTCCGGCACTATCACCGATGCCTCGGGGCGCACCCTCAGTGGCCAGACCACGGCCGCTTTCTGGCATTCGGTGCGCCACGCCAAGCCACTTGCAATTGGGTTGAATTGCGCTATGGGCGCCAAAGACTTACGGCAATATATTGAAGAACTTGCCACTATCGCAGACACGTTCACCAGCATCCACCCCAACGCCGGGCTGCCGAATGAATTCGGCGGCTACGACGAAACGCCGGCGTATATGGCTGACTTGTTAGAAGAGTTTGCCGTCAGCGGCTTTATCAATATGGTCGGCGGTTGTTGCGGCACCACGCCAGAGCATATCCGCCGCATCCGTGCGCAGGTGTGCGCGCAACCGCCGCGCCCGCTCCCCGCAGTGCCGCCCCAATGCCGCCTGAGCGGCCTGGAGCCGCTGACCATCACCCCGGCGGCCAACTTCATTAACGTCGGCGAACGCACCAATGTCGCCGGTTCGCCACGCTTTTTGACACTGATCAAGGAAGACAAGCTCGATCAGGCGCTGGAGGTGGCGCGCCAGCAGGTGGAGAACGGCGCCCAGATCATCGACGTGTGTATGGATGAGGGGCTGCTGGATTCGGAACAACTGATGGAAGATTTCCTGCTGTTGATCGCCAGCGAACCGGACATCTGCCGGGTGCCGATCATGATCGATTCCTCGCGCTGGTCGGTGCTGGAAGCCGGCCTGCGCTGCGTGCAGGGCAAGGGCGTAGTGAATTCTATCAGCCTGAAAGAAGGCGAGGACACCTTTCGTGACCAGGCGCGTCTGATCCGACGCTACGGCGCCGCGGTGGTGGTGATGTGCTTCGACGAGCAGGGGCAGGCAGACACCACCGAGCGGCGTTTTCAGGTGGCGCAACGCTGCTACCGCATCCTCACGGCTGAGGTCGGCTTCCCGCCCGAAGACATCATCATCGACCCCAATATCCTCACCGTGGCCACCGGCATGGAAGAACACAACGACTATGCGGTCTCTTTTTTCGAGGCGACCCGCCTGATTAAGGAAAACCTGCCAGGGGCGCTGGTCAGCGGCGGCTTGAGCAACGTGTCGTTCTCGTTCCGCGGCAACAATCCGGTACGGGAGGCCATGCACAGCGCATTCCTGTACCATGCGGTGCAATCCGGTATGGATATGGCTATCGTCAACGCCGGGCAACTGGGCATTTATGACGAGCTTGAACCGGACCTGCTGGAACGGGTGGAAGATGTGCTGCTGAACCGGCGACCGGACGCCACTGACCGGCTGGTGGAGTTTGCCGAGACCGTAAAGAGTACGGCTACCGCGCCCGACAAACACAAGGAAGATACCCAGGGCTGGCGCTCAGGCAGCGTGCAGGAGCGCCTGTCCCATGCCCTGGTGAAGGGCATAGATACCTGGATCGAACAGGATACCGAGGAGGCCCGGCAGCAATACGAGCGCCCGCTGCAGGTCATCGAAGGGCCGCTGATGCAGGGCATGGATATCGTCGGCGACCTGTTCGGTTCGGGCCGCATGTTCCTGCCCCAGGTGGTGAAGAGCGCCCGGGTGATGAAAAAAGCCGTGGCCCGGCTGATACCGTACATCGAGGCGGAGCAACAGGGTAATGGCGCCGCCCGCGCCCGGGGCCGGATCGTCATGGCGACCGTCAAGGGCGATGTGCACGACATCGGCAAGAATATCGTCGGCGTGGTCCTGCAATGCAACAACTTCGAGGTCATCGACCTCGGCGTCATGGTTGCCGCGGACACCATTCTCAACACCGCGCAAGAACGTAACGCCGATCTGGTGGGACTCAGCGGCCTCATCACCCCGTCACTGGATGAAATGACGCACGTGGCCGCAGAAATGCAGCGCAGGGACTTTAAGGTGCCCCTGCTCATCGGCGGCGCCACCACCTCGCGCGCCCACACCGCGGTAAAAATCGACCCGCGCTACGACCAACCGGTGCTCCATGTGAAAGACGCCTCGCGCGCCGTGGGCGTGGCCCAGGCATTGCTCAGCCCGGACCTGAAGGCCGGCCTGTGCCAGGACACCGCGCAAGAGTACGCGCGCTTGCGGGAACGGCGCCAGGGCCGCCAAGCCGGGATTAACTGGCTGACGCTGACGCAGGCCCGGGCGAACCGCCTGCGCGTGGACTGGGCCGACTACGACCCGCCCGCGCCGGAACGGGCGGGTATCCGGGTGTTTGCTGATTACCCCCTGGCCGAGTTGCGCGACTATATCGACTGGACGCCGTTCTTTCTGACCTGGGAGCTGGCCGGGCGCTTCCCGCGCATCCTCGACGATGCCGTCGTCGGTGAGGAGGCGCGCAAACTCTACGCCGACGCGTGCGCCATGCTCGACCTGATCGTCAACGAGCAGTGGTTCTGCGCGCGCGCCGTGTGCGGCCTGTTTCCGGCCAATTCCAGCGGCCACGATGATATTGAAGTGTATGCAGACCCTAACCGCCAAGCCTTGCTGGCGGTCCTGCACAGCCTGCGCCAACAGACACAAAAACCGTCCGGACAGCCGAACTTCGCGTTGGCGGATTTCATCGCGCCGAAACAGTCCGGCAAGTGCGACCACATCGGCGCCTTTGCGGTGGCCGCGGGCTTTGGCATGGAACAAAAACTGCACGAATTTGAGCAGGACCACGACGATTACCGCGCGATCATGCTGAAAGCCCTGGCCGACCGGTTCGCCGAAGCTCTGGCCGAGCGCCTGCACCAGCGCGCACGCACAGAGTTCTGGGGTTACGCAGCGCCGGAGCGCCTGGACAACAAGGCGCTGATCGCGGAAAAATACCGCGGCATCCGCCCTGCCCCCGGTTATCCGGCCTGCCCCGACCATACCGAGAAGCCAACGTTATGGGAACTGCTCAAGGTCGAGCAGAACACCGGCATAATACTGACGGACAACTACGCCATGCACCCTGCCGCGGCCGTGTGCGGGCTGTATTTTTCTCACCCGGCGGCGCGCTACTTTGGCCTGGGCAAGATCAACCGCGATCAGGTCGCCGACTACGCCTTAAGAAAAGGGCTGGAACTGCGCCAGGCCGAACGCTGGCTTGGCCCCAACCTGGGTTATGACCCAGACAGCGGGTAATATTCGCCGTTGAACTAACATGGATGTACAGGATGAACAGGATGTTTTTCTTGCCGGTAATGTCAAACGCGGTCGCCTCTGGTGTCGAAACTCGAAGTTCGCCTCGCACCGTATTGAACGATTGCACCGGTATTTCCTCGATTTTCTTTCGGGCGATGAATTTGGCTCGCACTTTGCCGCAACGAATCGGCCTGCGATTTCTTGCCAGGAAGACCTGAAATTCCTGTGGACGCTGGTGTGCCGCCCCGTTGTGTGTCAGCCAATAGCCCGTTATCGGTCAAGCCGTCAGTTGGCGCACCCCAAGTTGGTCCGGGCAGCGGTGTTTTGAG
>JAPORZ010000231.1 GCA_026709915.1 Gammaproteobacteria bacterium | reverse complement strand
CAACTGTATTGGTAATATGCTAGCATAATATCCGTTATTATACAGGATTAGTTTGGGGCACCTCTAAAAATGCCCTCCGTGGCATTTTTGCTATGTAAATTTTGAAAATTTACATGCTGTCGGGGTGTGCAGCTCCCTGATCATGAGGGTTTAGAGGTGCCCCATAGTCATGATGTCACCATATAGTTCAGACCAGACTATTCTGCCAGTCTGTTTATAATACCGCAACCACCCCACTACGCGTAATGCTCCACTGCGCCGCCGTGATCATCAACTGGCATTGATCGCCAGTTTGATTTCTATCACTCCCACTCTATCGTCGCCGGCGGTTTGCCGGAGATGTCGTACACCACTCGAGAAACGCCGTCCACTTCGTTCACAATACGTTCGGAGACTTCCTGCAGAAACTCATCCGGCAGGCGCGCCCAGCGGGCGGTCATAAAATCGACTGTCTCTACGGCGCGCAGGGCTATTACGTAATCGTAATGTCGGGCATCGCCCTTGACGCCTACGGATTTGACCGGCAGGAACACCGTGAACGCCTGGCTGGTTTTTTGATACAGGTCGTACCGGACCAGGGCGGATATAAATATATCGTCGGCCTGACGCAGGATATCTGCGTATTCCTTTTTTACCTCCCCCAGGATCCTTACCCCCAGGCCCGGACCCGGGAACGGATGGCGCCCGATAAGTTCCTCCGGCAACCCCAGTTGTTTACCGAGTTTGCGCACCTCATCTTTGAACAGTTCGCGCAAGGGTTCGAGCAGTTTCAGATTCATGCGTTCTGGCAGCCCGCCGACATTGTGGTGCGACTTGATGACGTGCGCCTTGCCGGTGCCGGCGCCGGCGGACTCAATGACGTCCGGGTAGATGGTGCCCTGGGCCAGCCATTTTTCATTTTTGAGCTTTTTGCCTTCCTCTTCGAAGATGGCGATGAACTCGCGACCGATGAGCTTGCGTTTTTCTTCCGGGTCGGTCACACCCTTCAGTTTATCCAGATAACGCTGCTCGGCGTTAACCCGGATGACGCGGATGCCCAAGTGCCGGGAAAAGGTCTCCATCACCTGGTCGCCTTCATTGAGGCGTAGCAGGCCGGTATCGACGAAGATACAGGTCAGTTGCGCGCCGATTGCCTGGTGCAGCAAGGCCGCGGTGACTGCGGAATCGACGCCGCCGGACAAAGCCAGCAACACCGCGTCGCCGCCCACCCTGGCGCGCACCGTGGCGATGGCATCCGCACTGATGTTATCCGGGGTCCAAAGCGTGTCGCAACCGGCGATATCACAAGCAAAACGGCGCAGAATGGCGGCGCCCTGGCGGGTATGGGTCACCTCGGGATGGAACTGCAGGCCGTAGAAATTGCGCGTCTCGTCGGCCATGCCGGCAATCGGGGAGTTGTCGGTGGAGGCGATGCGCTTGAAACCTGCGGGCAATTCATCCACCTTGTCGCCGTGGCTCATCCACACGTCCAGCAGGCCGTGACCCGCTGCGTTCACCTCGTCCTGAATATCCCGTAACAGGCGTGAATGCCCACGCGCCCGCACCCTGGCATAACCGAACTCGCGCCGGGCAGAAGCGGCAACCCGCCCGCCAAGCTGCTGCGCCATGGTCTGCATGCCGTAACAGATCCCGAGCACCGGCACACCTAAGTGGAAGACAACCTCAGGGGCGCGCCAACTGTTATTGCCGGTCACTGACTCCGGACCGCCGGACAATATCACGGCCTTTGGGTTGAAACGCCTGATTAACTCCTCATCGAGGTCGAAAGGGTAAATCTCGTTATAGACACCCAGCTCGCGCACGCGCCGGGCAATAAGTCGGGTGTATTGGGAACCGAAGTCCAGGATCAGGATTTTGTCACTGTGAATATTGCGCATTGGGAACTGGCATGAAGGAACAGGATTTTTTATTCACATGGATGTACATCCATGTTAAATCACACGCGATAATTCGGCGGTTCCTTGGTGATGGTCACGTCGTGGGCGTGGCTTTCTTTCATGCCGGCGCCGGTGAGTTTGACGAAGTTCGCTTGCTTGCGCATTTCCTCCAGGTTTCGACAACCCGTGTAACCCATTGCCGCCCTGACGCCGCCGGTCAACTGATGTACGATAGCGTTCAGCGGGCCTTTGTATGGCACCCGGCCCTCGATACCTTCCGGCACCAGCTTTTCTATCTCGTCGTTCTCCTGGAAATAACGATCGGACGAGCCATGCTGCTGGGACATGGCGCCCACGGAACCCATGCCCCGGTAAGACTTGTAGGAACGCCCCTGGAACAGTTCGACCTCGCCGGGCGCTTCTTCAGCGCCGGCGAACAGGCTGCCGATCATAACCGACCAGGCCCCGGCGGCCAGGGTCTTGGCAATATCGCCGGAATAACGGATGCCGCCATCTGAGATAAACGGCACCCCGGCGCCCTTGAGTCCTTCAGCCACATTGGCGACGGCTGTGATTTGCGGCATACCGACCCCGGTAACTATACGAGTGGTGCAGATTGAACCGGGGCCTACCCCGACTTTTATCGCATCGGCGCCGGCTTCGACCAGGGCCTGCGCCCCTGCTGCGGTGACGACATTGCCGGCGATGACCTCACAATCAGGATAATCAGCCTTGATGACCCGGACCGCTTGCAATACACCTTCGGAATGGCCGTGGGCGGTATCGACCACCAGCACATCGGCGCCGGCGCCCACCAGGGCGGCCACCCGTTCTTGCGTACCCGTCCCGACACCGACTGCCGCGCCTACCCGCAGGCGTTCATCCTCGTCCTTGCAGGAATTGGGGAACTCCCTGGCCTTGTGAATGTCCTTGACGGTAACCATGCCCTTGAGTTCAAAGCTGTCGTTCACCACCAGGACCTTCTCGATGCGGTGTTGGTGCAACAGGGAAATAATCTCCTCCGTACTGGCGCCCTCCCTGACCGTAACCAGCCGTTCTCTGGGAGTCATGATGTTGGCGACCGGGTCATCGTAACGGGTCTCGAAACGCAGGTCGCGACTGGTGACAATCCCCACCAGGTCGGTTCCGTCAACCACGGGCACTCCTGAAATATTGTTTGCGCGCGTGACTTGCAGTACCTCACCGATACTGGTCTGCGGGCTGACGGTAACCGGATCGCGAATCACGCCGGCTTCGTATTTCTTTACCTGCAACACTTCCCGGGCCTGACGTTCCGGACTCATGTTCTTGTGAATGATGCCCATGCCGCCCTGCGCGGCCAGGGCAATGGCCAGACGCGCCTCGGTGACGGTATCCATGGCTGCTGAGATTAACGGTATGTTCAGGGTAATGCGCCGGGTCAGGCGCGTCTCCAGCCTCACTTCCCCGGGCAGAATGCACGAATGGGCCGGAACCAGCAGGACATCATCAAAGGTAAGCGCTTCATCGATAATTCGCATGGCCTATTATACAATAGAAACTAGTACTCTTTCCATTTAATTCTGACCGGTTTAGCGGGTCGGACGAGTTGGCCTACCCAGGTCAAAAATTACCATGAATACTGATATTTCCGAACAACGCGACATCTATACAGTCACCCGCCTTAACCGTGAGGTCAGGGCTGTGCTGGAAGATGGTTTTCCGCCCCCTGTATGGGTACGTGGCGAGGTTTCCAACCTGGCGCGGCCCGGTTCCGGCCATATTTACTTCTCTTTGAAAGATCGGCATTCCCAGGTGCGCTGCGCCATGTTCAAAAGCGCTAACCGCAACCTGCGCACCGGTCTGGAGAACGGCCAGGAAGTGCTGGCCAGAGCAGGCGTCAGCCTGTACGAGGGTCGGGGGGAGTACCAGTTGATCGTCGACTACCTGGAGCCGGCCGGCGCCGGCGCCCTGCAACTGGCATTCGAACAACTGAAACAACGCTTGCTGGAAGAGGGTCTGTTTGCCGCTGAACATAAACAGGCGCTGCCTGCGTTTCCCCGCACTATCGGGGTCATCACCTCCCCTAGCGGCGCGGCGGTCAGGGACATTATCCAGGTGCTGGGCAGGCGTTACGCCGGCGCTGGGGTCATAGTCTATCCCGTGCCCGTGCAAGGTGAAGGGTCGGCACAGCAAATTGCTCAGGCTATCGCTACGGCCAACCGGCGCCAGGAATGTGACGTGCTGATTCTGGCGCGCGGCGGCGGCTCCCTGGAGGACTTGTGGTCGTTCAACGAGGAAACCGTAGCCAGGGCTATTTATCAGTCAGCCATCCCGCTGGTAAGCGGCATCGGCCACGAAATAGACTTTACCATCGCCGATTTCGTCGCCGACCAGCGCGCGCCGACCCCATCTGCGGCTGCGGAACTGGTCAGCCCCGATGCGGTTGCATTATTATCCGGCCTGAATGCCACACATTTGCAACTCCGACAGCATATCGCGCAGCTGTTGCAAACCCACCTGCACCACGTCACGCAACTGTCGAAACGCCTGCCCCGCCCCACCTACCTGCTACGCAACATGACGCAACGCACCGACGACCTGTCCGTGCGCCTGGGTCTGGCGCTCGGTAACACCATCAACCTGCGCCACAGCCGCCTGCAACGGCTGACAGATATTCTTAACAGCGCCAACCCCCTGCGCCAGCTGGCAGAACACCGTGCCAGGTGCGCGACACTGAACCGGCAACTGCAAAACCACCTGCTGCACAACCTGCAAAACCGCAAAAAACAACTGGACTACCTGACTCGTTCTCTACAAACAGTCAGCCCCCTCGCCACCCTGGAACGGGGCTACGCCATCGTTACGGATGCAGACGACAACATCATACGCCGGGCCGACCAGCTGAAGAAAAATGCGGAAATCAGTACCAGATTCTCAAGAGGAAGCATCCGCTCGACCGTTAACGTGATTGATGGGGACGATGAATGACTGATTGAACATGGATGTACAGGATGGATAGGATATGTGAGAACACCAGTGTATCCTTCTTAACCGGGGGCTCGCCACAGCCCTTTTGTACACCCGGATATCCCGGAATTGCTGAATCTGCAGAATATGAAAGGCAAAGCAAAACCATATCAGGTCAGGCAACTGCTACAATTGATAGAAACCCACAATCTCC
>JAPORZ010000153.1 GCA_026709915.1 Gammaproteobacteria bacterium | reverse complement strand
TTAATGTCGTTGCCGGATAGTTTCATTGGAATTTTACCGTCGACCACTCACACCAACCCCGAAAAAGGCTGAATATCCACGTACATGCCCGGTTCTATGCCGCTTGATTCAATCGGCAGGATGATGAAACAGTTCGCTTGTGACATTGAGGTGAGTATGCCGGAGCCCTGGGCGCCGGTTTTGACGACTGTCAGGTTGCCGTCGGCGTCCTGTTGCAGGATACCGCGCTGGTATTCCACCCGGCCGGGGCGTTTTTTCAGGTGGGAGTCGCAGCGGGCTTTCAGGGTCAGCGCGCCGGTGGTGTCTTCGCCGGTCATTTTGCGTAATGCCGGTTGCACGAACTCGTAGAAGGTCACCATCACCGATACAGGGTTGCCCGGCAGGCCGAAAAATACCGCGTCGCCTACATGGCCGAAGGCGAGGGGGCGGCCTGGTTTGATGGCGACTTTCCAGAAATCGACCTGACCCAGCTTGCCCAGGATGTCCTTGATGTAATCCGCATCGCCGACCGAGACACCGCCTGAGGTAATGAGCACATCGGCATTGGCGGCGGCGACGGCAAAGGCCTCTTCCAGGGCGTTCGGGTCGTCTTTTATCACGCCCATGTCGATGATGTCGGCGCCCATGCGTTCCAGCATGCCGTACAAGGTGTAGCGGTTGCTGTCGTAGATGGCGCCGTCACTCAGGGGTTCGCCGATGGAGCGAAGTTCGTCCCCGGTGGAAAAGAACGCCACCCGCAGGCGCCGTACCACGGGCGCCTCGGCAATGCCCAGCGAGGCCAGCAGGCCGATGTCGGCGGGGTTCAGGCGCCGGCCCTGGGTCAGCACCAGGTCGCCGACGGCTATGTCCTCACCGGCCTGACGCACATTGTCGCCGGCGCGGGTCGCCGCGTCGATGATGATGCCCGTCTCAGTGACCTGTACATCCTCCTGGATGATCACGGTGTCGGCCCCCTCCGGCATGATGGCGCCGGTCATAATGCGTACACAATTTTCGGATGTCACGCTGCCGGCGAAGGGCTTGCCGGCCCAGGCCGTGCCCAGCACGGTCAACTCGGCCGTGCCGTCGGCAGGGATAGCCGTGCCATGCACCGCGTAGCCATCCATCGCCGAGTTGGTGCCGGAAGGCACGTTGATGCGGGAACGGACATCCTCGGCCAGGATGCGGTTCAGCGCCTCGCGAATGGCGATTTTCTCGATGCCCCTGACGGGTTTGATGCTGGCCTTTATCTGCTCTAAGGCAGCATGGGCCGACAGTGACTTCGGGTCGAAGTCGTCCTTGCAACTGGGGTCTTTTTCAAGGTGTTTGTTTGACATGGAGGTACAGGATAAACAGGATAAACAGGATAAACAGGATTAAATGCGCGGTTATGTCAGGCTGTAACGATCAATAATGAATTGCGCGATCTGTTGCGGGTCGTTCAGGTTCAGTAGCGGCAAGTCGGTAGCCACAGATAATTCCGCATCGGTTGCCACTGCGATAATACTCTCATCGCCGGGATACAGTAAATCATGTCCCAGGCTGGGGCGATGCAGTTCTATTTTGGGAATGGCTTCGGGTTTGAAGCCTTCCACCAGTATCAGGTCCAGGTGCTCCAGGTCCAGGTGGCGGATGTGGTATTCTAAGGGCTTATCGCGGGGTTTGTCGTCCTCGTCCTGATGCTCCACCAACAGCGCCCAGCGCTTCCTGGAGCCAATCAGCACCTGGCTGGCGCCGGCCTTGCGCAGCTCGTAGCTGTCCTTGCCCGGATAATCAATCTCAAAGGTGTGGTGGGCATGTTTGACGACACCCACGCGCAGGCCGCGGGCGGTAAATATCCCCAGCAGGTTTACCAGCAGGGTCGTTTTCCCGGTGCCACTCCAGGCGGCGAAACCCATGAGCGGAATGTCAGACACGCAATTCCGTCTCCAGCTGTGCCAGTTCCGTCGGGTTGTTGACATTTCTGAAGCATTCCGGCTGGTCGGAAAAATCGGTCACGGCCAGCCGGTGTTGCTCGAACCAGCGGTCTATCTTGCGCTCACCGCCGCCCAGAAACGCCTGCATGGAAGCGGCCAGACTGGTCGGCAGCAATGCGAATACCGGCTGCATTCTGTCACCGTTGTGGGCCACGCTGAGCTGCGCCTGTTCCTTACTCATTTGTCTGAACAGGCGCGCCACCAGATCCTTCGGCAGCAATGGCGAATCGCAGGGAACGGTTACGATAAATTTCGTCGCTGCCGCCTTAAGGCAACTCAGCATACCAGCCAGGGGGCCATGGAAACCCTGCCTGCTGTCCGCAATCACGGGGCAACCATAGACGGCATAGCGCTCCCGATTGCGGTTGGCATTGATGATGACCGTATCAACCTGCGGAGACAGCGCGGTCAGCGCATGTTCGATCAGAGGCTTGCCGCACAGTTCTACCAGCCCCTTGTCGCCGCCACCCATGCGCCGGGCTTCCCCGCCGGCAAGGATAACGCCGGTAATTCCAGCGGTTGTCATTATTTCAGGCATTATTTCAGGGTGCCTCTAAAAAGAGGTTTCTTTCAGATTGGCCACGGCGCGTTTCGGTGGCAGGGACACGTCAAATTCAATATGTTCGGCGCCGTTATACACCAGAAAATGCGTACCCTTGGCGCGGGAAAACAGGGTGACTCCAAAATCCTTCGCCAGTTTCAGGCCCATTTGGGTAATGCCGGAACGGGACAGCAGGGCGGGGATGCCCATTTGCGCCACCTTCATTACCATTTCCGAGGTCAAGCGGCCGGTGGTGTAAAACAGCTTGTCATGGCCCGCTGTGCCTTCCAGCCACATCTGCCCGGCAATCGCGTCCACCGCATTGTGGCGACCCACATCTTCGATGAAAACGGATACGTCGGTACCGGTACACAGGGCGCAGCCATGCACTGCGCCGGCGCTTTTATAGACGTCGTTGTAGTGGGCCAGATTTTTCAACAGGGCGTAGATGTCCGATTGTCTGAGCCGCATCTCCGGTAGCTCGATCCGGTTGATCTGCTCCAGGATGTCACCGTACACCGTGCCCTGGCCGCAACCGGTAGTCACTATTCTCGGACCTAAGCGCGCTTTCCAGTCGTCCCGTTCCGACCAGGTCGTTACTGCGGCGGCGTTCACCTCCCAGTCCACCTGCACCGCGCGGATCTCATTGATGTCCGTGACGATACCCTGGTTCTTCAGGTAGCCCAGGGTCAGCAGCTCCGGGGTCTTGCCCAGGGTCATCAGGGTCACGATCTCGTAGCTGTCCACGTAAATGGTCAGTGGCCGCTCATCGGCAATGTGCAGTTTCCGCACGTTGCGGAATTCATCGACGGCTTCAACAGCAGTGGTAGGGTCGATGCCGGCGTCGGTGAGCGTTGGTCCCTGAGGTGACAAATTATTCATGTCGATACTGCGTCATCACCGCATGGTTGGGAAGCCAGCAGCTGGCCGCTTACCCCCCCGTGACATTCATGTGACGGAAAATGACGGGTTTGACGGCCAGATTAAATTCATGCCCCTTGGGCTTGATGGCCATGGACGCGCGTAGCGCCTGCTTTAATCGTTCCCGGTCGCCGGGGTGGGCGCGGATGACCTGGCGCAGGTCCACGGAATGCTCCTGACCGAGGCACAGCAGCAGGCGCCCTTCGCAGGTGAGCCGGACCCGGTTGCAACTGTCGCAGAAGTTATGGCTGTGGGGGGAGATAAAGCCCACTCGGGTGCCGGTTTCGACGATCCGGTAGTAACGTGAGGGGCCGCCAGTGGTATCGAGCGTGGGCAATAGCGTGTAACGGCGTTCCAGGTCGGCCTTGATCTCGTCGCTGGAATAATAGGCCTCGGCGCGGTCATGCTCGCCGATCATGCCCAGCGGCATCTCCTCTATAAAACTGATGTCCATGCCGCGTGCAGCAGCGAACCCGACCAGATCTGTCACCTCATCGTCATTACGGTTCTTGAGGATGACCGCATTGATCTTAAGGTGCTCGAAGCCGGTCGCCAGCGCCGTGTCGATACCCGCCAACACCTTATCCAACTCCCCGACCCGGGTCAGACGCCTGAACTTGTCCGGGTCCAGGGAATCCAGGCTGATGTTGATGCGTTTTACCCCGGCGTCTTGCAACTCGCCCGCCAGTCGCGGTAATTGTGAGCCGTTGGTGGTGAGCACCAACTCGCGCAGCCCTTCCAGGCGACCTATGTCACGAAACAGCTTGACGATATTACGTCGGATCAGCGGCTCGCCCCCGGTAATGCGGATCTTGCCGACGCCGAGTTCGGTAAAGGCCCGGGCAATGTCTGCAATCTCTTCCAGCGACAGCAGTCTGGCCCTGGGTACGAACTGCATCTCTTCGTCCATGCAGTACACACAGCGGAAGTCGCACCGGTCGGTCACCGAGATGCGGATGTAATTAACTGTGCGGCCGAAATTATCGACCAGTATATCGCCGTCCCGTTTCATTACACTCTCGCCCCTGTGCAAGCGTGGGGCAGCAGCTACCTGTCCGGGCCGCCAGCCGGTTCAATGCCGGCAACCGTTGCGGTGTCGGTAATGTTCGGGAGCGACAGGCGAGTCTCAACACGGCCCAATCGTTCACGCACCTCCGCCTGTCCGGTAGCCAGAGTATCAATGCGCCAGGATAAATCGCCGTGCAAACTGATTTGCAGTCCTCCCAGTCCGACCAGCAGACCAGCGCCAACGCCGAGTATGGCAAAAGTTTCCTGAGTAAGTTTCATGGTCACAGTATAGCAAACAACTATAAGGCCACCTCTAAAAATTAGAGGTGGCCGTGTAGCATTATGGATATGCTGCCATTTTTAGTCACGTAAGTGACTGAAAATGACGGAAATGAAAAATCACACTTTTTCATTTCCGTCTCTAAACCCTCATGATCAGGGAGCTGCACACCCCGACAGTATGTAAATTTTCAAAATTTACATAGCAAAAATGCCATGGAGGGCATTTTTAGAGGTTACCATAAGATTCTACAACAGCCGTTGCATTCGCGTTACAATGGTTCACCTTGCCTCTCGGGTCTGCGGGTAGCCGCGGGGCGTAACGTCAAATAGCCGTCAAATAGCCGTCAAATAGC
>JAPORZ010000128.1 GCA_026709915.1 Gammaproteobacteria bacterium | reverse complement strand
CTCCAGGGGTACAAACTGCCTCTCCTGGCCTTCTTCCTGAATCTCTTACAAATACCACTTTTCAGGCAGGAACCAGTCATGCAGCGGCGACAGTCAGCCATGCCGCCGGGCATATCTATGAAGTGCTGGAAGCGCTTCGGGAGGAAAATGCTGACGAGCTATCACATGATTATGATGCAGTGTTGCTAAAAACATTGCTGGTTCACGGCGCCTCGCAAGGAGAAAGCAGCGCCGGCTATAAAATTCTGAGAAATTCGACAAATAGATCAAAGTTCAAGAGATACCTGTCCCGGTATCTCGGTTATGGATCGATGAATTATGAGCGGGTGCTTGAATGCACGCAAAGCAGGGCGACTGTGATCGGGTGCGGGATTATCAATGACCGGCAAAGGCATCGTTACGAGTTTCCGCTGCCGGTAAGCTCCTCCATTGACGATTACGTGCGATTAACAATTACTCTGGCATGGTTCACGCCTATCAACCCTTTTCACATCGGTATGCGTCGCGCAAAATTGTGGTTTGAGGGGGGCGATTTGAGAGGTGGGGGTAAACGCTTGGAAAGCGATTGGCAACAAGTCCACAAAGGAACCGTTCAGCACGAGATATTCGATTTGGATAAAATAAAACTGCCAGGAGATGCTCTTGAACTTTTTGTGGAATGCGCCGGTGATGCCGGTGATCTTGATGAAGAAATCCCTTACGGCCTGGCTGTCACTCTGGAAGTTGCGGAGCAGGAACAGATCGATCTTTATCAGGTTGTAAGAGATAGAATACGGCAACCTGTTGAAGTACATGGATAATAAACAGGGTTGCGCTGTACGAAGCGAAAAGCTAATGAGTGACGAAGCAAGCATTGTCTCCAAGGTTTGGAACCTTGCCAATGTCCTGCGCGATGACGGCGTCAGCTATGGCGATTATCTGGAGCAGTTGACCTATCTTCTATTCTTGAAAATGGTGGAGGAGTTTGCCAAACCGCCTTACAACCGCGAGCTTGCTGTGCCCGAAGGCTATGACTGGGGCGCGTTAAAATCCAGGCGTGGCGCTGATTTGGAAAGCCACTATGCACAATCCCTGCGCAAGTTGGCCGACGCGAGTGGCATCCTGGGACAGATTTTTACCAAGTCACAGAACAAAATCCAGGATCCGGCCAAACTCTACAAGGTCATCGACATGGTGGACAAGGAGCAATGGAGCATGATGGGCGCCGACCTGAAGGGCAAAATTTACGAGGGGTTGCTGGAGAAAAACGCGGAAGACACCAAGAGCGGCGCCGGACAGTATTTTACCCCCCGTACCTTGATCCGGGCCATGGTGAAGTGTGTACGTCCCCAACCGACTACCCGACCCGGACATTCTCGCTGGCGAAATTATCGACCATATTGAAGTGGGACTTGCAAGTTTCAGGGAAATTGTGGAGGTTGTGGGCAGGGACTCAGAGACACCAGAGGGTAGATAACTGATGTGGACCTGGATGGGAACGGCTGGTCCGATATTGTCCTGACAGGCTTTGCGGAATCTCTACCGGACCATTATTTCATATTCTTATAATGAATCCCGCACACCAGATTGCATATTGCACAAAGACATTTCCAGAAAATTGCTCAAAGCGCCGGTTGCGGAAATTGGCCGTCAATCAGGTAGGCATCCAAGCTGAATTGATACACGGCGTTTGCCCCGGTGAGGACAACCCTGTCAGGTCGGGTTTCACAAAGCCAGGGCTGCTGGTATGAGGGTTGCTTACCCTCGAATGCCTTCGGAGTGTACAGCGCTACATTGGTACCTTTGTTTGAATCGCGAGCCGAAACATACTCGAATGCAGCAACACCTTCGGCGCGCATGATGCTTCCCAGCTTCTGGGTTAAGGTGTAATCAGCCGGGTCAGTCAAGTGTGTTTCATAAACAGCAAACGGTGGCCTGTGTAATTGGAGCCCGGTTGCGGTACTGTAATTCACTGCAAAAACCGTGTGCTGCGTCAGGAACCTGGAAGAGGGTGGCGCTGCCTCCATGCCGGACCAGAATACGAACCGGTAATAAGCGGTCTCCGCCAAAGCGGTCGCCAGTTTTTGTGAGGCGTAAAACAGGCCGGGTTCAAGGCGCCGGCCGAACCGCGAACCGTATGGCAGCGGCGGGTAACGAAAAGGTGTGGCGAGCAAATAGTGCAATCCTTCCGTACCTGCCGGAAGCGGTGGTTTCGACTGCTCAAGCATATCCTCAAGTAACGATTGCTCGGCAAGGCCGTCCACCAGGCTGTTGGTCGCTACCTGCTCCTGACTCTCAACTATACGGATCGCCTCACCTGCAATGGCGCTTAATGTGACCGCTTCCTTGCAGGCCGCCCAGATATCCATAACCTGAGTTAAACCTTGCCGCGTAAGGCATCCAGGTAGCCGACAACGCGAGTCAGCCCCGCCACGGTTTTCACCTGCTCGGCCGGAATGCCACCGGTATGCAGGTTGTTGGTATGCATCCAGTGCCTCATATCACCGCCATCCCCACCCACCAGCACGTACAGACTCCGGTAACAGCGGATAAACAGCAGCGCCAGTTCCCCCGCTTTGCTGTTTTCACTGATACCGCGGCCGATTGAAGTACGATCCTTGCCTATAACCTGACCCAATTCAGCCTGGGATAAGCCAAGATGCTTGCCAGCATTCAGCAGTGCTTTGGCCAAGACAATCCGCGCATCGGTTTGTGTTGTTTTTGCTGTAAGCATATCTTGCCGTATTTGATGTATTTAAGGCAAAATATAATACTTTTGATAGTTTTGCAACATACGGGCACCTCTAAAAATTAGAGGTCACCATATTTTGGCCATTTATAAAGGTTGCCAAATATCTTGCCACCGAATTAGCGCAGGGTCACGCAGGCTTGACGCTTTTCATAATCTTTCTTACCCTTCTCCTTGCGAACGTTTTTTCAGTTATCCCGCTGTGTCGGGTTACTCACTGAATAAAACAGCTGTAATCCGACGAGAGTTAGCTACTCTGTCCAAGTGAATAAGTGAGGACTTCTTTCATCTGAAAAAATGTTCGCAATGGCCCGACGCCCTTAAAGGCGTCATAACTGGTGTGCGAATGGGGGATTCAGACAATGTTTTATAGACATCACGCCACACAAAACGAAGTGCGCCAGACGGCTACACAACAAGATGAAAACGACATTGTCTGGTACCTGCTTGAGGGGTTCTGGAAGGATTTCTATAACGATCCGTCTGCCGGTCGCCGCAAGTTTGACGTTGAGCCGGGCGGTACGCTTACGGTCAATATTACTGGCTTGACCAGTGAGGGGAAACTTCTGGCACGTGAGGCTTTAGATACTTGGGCAACAATCTCCGGCATTGTATTCCGGGAGAGCGAAAACCGGGATGCCGATATTATATTTCAGGATCACGAACCGAATGCGTGGTCCCGCTCAACAGTCGTCAGCGGCACTATTATCCAGTCCGTCGTCAACGTTTCCCCTGATTTCTTGGAGTATAACAAGTCCATCGATCTGGCCCATTACAATCTCACCACCTACATCCATGAGATTGGTCACGCCCTGGGTCTGGGCCACCCGGGTGACTACAACGGGGAATTGGGTCGCCACAAGGTGGGCAAGCAATTTGAACTGGACGCCAGGCTGTTCACCGTCATGTCTTACGCCAGCGAGGAAACGGACAACCCCGTCACAGCCGAGTTCGCCTTAGATGTTTTTCCGGCAACACCCATGTTGTTTGATGTGGCGGCTATTTGGGAACTCTACGGTGTGCCAGCCGACGGCGCCAACCTCGGGAATACCATATATACCTCGCGAAATGTGCCGGACGTTGATTCTTACCAACAGCTGGGGCGGTCTCCGACCAGCACAGTAACAATAGTTGATACCGGCGGCAATGACACGCTGTATCTTGGTGATACGCCAGACGTACTTGGATTTGACACATCAGACGCACTTGGATTTGATGAAATTGAAGGCGTAGTCATCGGGTTTGGAAGTGTCAACGGCGCGCCGATTGATTTCATTAACCAGAGGGCTGCCTGGAATCTAATCTTCTTTGGTGAAATTGAAAATATATATGGAGGTGGGGGCGATGATATCCTGGTAGGAGGCCCTGCTGATAATATATTGGTTGGTGAGTCAGGTGATGACACACTGACCGGCGGCGCCGGCGCTGACACATTTGTGTTTCTGCCGAGTGATAACCCTTCTACCTACACCGATACAATCATGGATTTCAATCCGGGGCAGGGAGACCGGATTGACCTGAGCGCCTATAGAAACATTACCGGCGTTCCCGAAAATTGGATCGAGCAAGTACTAGGTTTTTCGAGTTCGCGAGTCATAGATCTGGATGGGGACGGCTTCTATGACATCGACCTTGATGGCTACACAGGTCGTCTGGACGATGATCATTTCATCTTCGCCAGTGGTAATGCCAGCATAACGACTGTCACAGGCGCCACGGGCGATGATGACTCGCTTACGGGTACGAGTGGCAACGACAGTCTATCCGGCCTGGCCGGTGATGACCGGCTGGCCGGGGGTTGGGGCGATGATGTTCTGGATGGCGGTGATGGGATCGACATCCTGGAAGGCGGGCCGGGCGCCGATACGCTCAGAGGTGGCGCCGGTTATGATGTCATCTCCTATTTTGACTCCAGCGCCGGTGTTACCGTCAACCTGGAAGCTGGCACAGCCCGCGGTGGGGACGCCGAAGGGGATGTTTTGGGTGACGACATCGAAGTCATCTGGGGTTCGGCGTATGACGATTATCTTATCGGCACCCACTCGCTCTCTGTCGGCAACGTCCTGTGGGGCTTGGGTGGCAATGACCGGTTGGATGGCGGCTGGGGCGATGACTGGCTGTACGGCGGCCAGGGCATTGACATCTTGTTCGGCGATGATGAAGACGACATCCTGGAGGGCGGTCCCGGCGCGGATATACTCGTCGGTGGTCACGGCGATGATACTGCGTCATATACCTACTCTGACGCCGGTGTTACCGTGAGACTGTATAGCCTCCAGGCCCAGGGCGGGGACGCCGAAGGCGATATCTTCCTGGATGTGGCGACAGTGAGATACACCAAAGACGGCCTG
>JAPORZ010000221.1 GCA_026709915.1 Gammaproteobacteria bacterium | reverse complement strand
CCACCTCTAAAAATTAGAGGTGGCCGTGCAGCATAGGGATATGCTGCCATTTTTAGTCACGTAAGTGACTGAAAATGAAGGAAATGAAAAATCACATTTTTTCATTTCCGTCTCTAAAAATGCCACGGAGGGCATTTTTAGAGGTTACCTTAAGTTTCCAACTTTACCGATGGCGTAACTCGTAGTTCCAGTCGCCCTGAACAGCATTGCGATGCAGCGACAGCACTGCCATAGATGTCAAGTTAATTTAGGGCAGAATCCTTACGCTCGAATACTATCAAGCCCTGGGAAGATTTACCCAATCGCCGGTTTAAATGTGTAGCGAGAGGATAAATATCGGGTGACATTATGGGAAGACAATATTATGAGCAAGATCGAAAAACAGTTCGGATTTTATCCAAACCGCCTTGATGTCGAGACTGATTCGATCAGGATTTCGACTCTCCCGGAGCTTGGCGAACGCGTTGATAGCGTGCTTTCGAGCAAAGGCATTTATCAAAACTGGATATACCCGTTACAAGGGCCATCCGGCATTCGTATTTTCTCTTTGCCCAAAACACACGTATTTGAACATTCTGAGGCGACCGGCGAGGATCATGTCGTATTTCATATCTGGGCGTTGTCATTCTTTCTCGGCATGCGGCTGACCGCAACTGGCGCCAAGTGTACTTTGATATCCGCTCTTCGGAACTACGCGTTGCATGAGGCATTATACGTTGGTGAGCCGTTGGGCTTCGCAATCCACGGATATGACGAAGGTATAAGCATTACGTCGGAAATGAGCAAGCTGATTTGTCGCTTGCTGGTAGCGCTGCTCGGTGGAAAGGATAGTACTTATCTTGGTTCGCCTGTAAACACGCGCGATTACCATAGCCTCAGCCTGGGCTGAGGCACTTGAACGGCTGGAGCGCAGCTGCAGAGTTAGATGGAAACACTTGGAGTTGCAATTTCCGGGATCACTGGTTAGAATAGTCCCAATTTAGGACATATTGGATTATGAGAATTATTGCGCTCTCCACACTAAAGCAGTTCTGGGAGCGGAACGTTGCATACATGGATGCTGCGGAGCCGGTCCGGGTCTGGTATCGGCGCGTGTTACGGGCTGATTGGGCGTCTCCTTCTGACGTCAAGCGGGATTTTGGCAATGCCAGCATCCTGAAGGATGGACGGGTGGTGTTTAACATAGCAGGCAACAAGTATCGATTGGTGGTATGGATCAATTACGCCTACCGTGTGGTTTACATAAGGTTTATCGGTACCCATAACCAATATAATCAAATCGATGCACAGGTGATTTAATGTTTGGAGAAACAGTTGATGGACGTTAAACCTATCAGAACAGATACCGACTACCAGGCGGCATTGCGGGAAATAGAAACCCTGATGACGGCCCGGCTGGATTCACCCGAGGGTGAAAAACTGGATGTGTTGACGACACTGGTTGAAGCGTATGAACGCAAGCATTATCCTTTGGAGATGCCCGATGCGATAGCGGCTATCAGATTTGAAATGGAACAACAGGGATTGAAGGCAAAAGACCTGGAACCGATGATTGGGAAGCGAAACCGCGTTTATGAAGTGTTGAACGGGAAACGTTCCCTCACGCTGAAAATGATCTGGCGTCTGCATGAGCAGCTGGGCATCCCCGCCGAATCGTTGATTAAGCAGCCTTCCCGGCTTGGTAATTAAAGGTATGACCATTCCAATGTCCTGTCCACATGCGCGTCGGTCAGCACGTTCTGGTTACCCGCTTTGTCATAATGCTGTGAGGCGCCGATAAAGTGCCACATCCTCTAAATAAATAACAATTTATCTATTCAATTATCTGCTCCGCGATTACTGTTTTTTTATTCTGTAACTTCCCAATCTGGTACTAGTCGTGAAAGGGCTTGGAAACAGAGACGCTAACATTACTTTTTGTAGAGGTAGTCAGTTCGTCTCGCATCCTGACTATCAAAAAGGCATCAGGCAGCTTCCTGCCTTGGTTTCACTTGCTTGACAATATCCTTGCCCGATTTGAGTTCGACTACCCGCAGTTCGTAGGTTTTCTGTAAGTTCAGCCAAACTTGCGGGGTTGTATTAAAATAGCGGGCGAGCCGGAGCGCCGTGTCGGCAGTAATGCCCCGCCGGCCTCTCAAAATATCCGAGATACGGTTTTGCGGCACGCCCAACTCACGAGCAACCGCCTTGGCTGACATGCCCAACTCCTCTAATTCTTCACACAAAATCTCACCAGGGTGCACCGCTTGCATACCATTATTTATCATATATTCACACTCGTCAGTGATAATCTACTATTTCAACATCATAGGGGCCATCGTCTTCCCAACGGAAACAAATTCGCCAGCGTCGGTTGATGCGGATACTGTGCTGTCCAGCCCGGTTGCCGGATAACGATTCCAGCCGATTACTTCGCAGGCCCGCTAAATCCCGCAATGATTCCGCGTTGTCCAAAAATGTCAACCGCCGCGTTGCCTGAGCAGCAAACCCCTGAAAAGTGTTCGTTCGCTGACCACTGAAAAACCGTTCCGTTTTTGAATCCTTGAAACTACGAATCATAGGCTGGAATTATGACAGGCAATATGGGATATGTATATGCTATTATCAACGTACAAGTAGTTTAGCCTTTAGGGGACGCAGTCTGATGGACATCAAACCTATTAGAACAGATACCGACTACCAGACAGCATTGCGGGAAATAGAAACCCTGATGATAGCCTGGCATTTTCCAATATGAAATGAGCCTGAAAGGGGTGTCCTTGCGGCGTTTTTTAAGTCACAATAAGTTCATGTCTGCCAAATTCCGAATTTTGATGCTCATCCTTGCGGTAGTGCAAGGCCTGTTTACCGGCCTGACGGCGTTTACCGGCGCGTTTGCTGACGGCGGTCAGTGGTGGGAATATGCAACCATGGTGGTGGTACACCCGCTGGCGGCCATCGGGTTGCTCGCCCTCGTCATTACGTCACGGCCGGCGCGAGCCTTGATTGCGACGGCGGCGGCGCTGTTGCTCCTGGCTGTAGCTGCGGACATATTGTGTTCCTTTGCCATCCTGGTCGGTATCACTCGGGGCGACTGGTGGTTCCCGGTTGTATTTTCAGTTATCCCGGTTATCGGGCTTGGCTATTGTCTGACGCTGGCGCGTCATAGAGCATGAGGGCAGCCGCAGCGCTGACCCTTCTTTGTTACAGTTCCAGCCCTGATGATATCGAACAAGCAGGAATATGACGTAATTGTTGTCGGCGGCGGCCATGCCGGGACTGAGGCGGCGCTGGCCGCGGCGCGCATGGGCGCCAATACCCTGCTGTTGACCCACAGTATCGATACCCTGGGGCAGATGTCGTGCAACCCGGCCATCGGCGGCATCGGCAAGGGGCACCTGGTGAAGGAGATCGATGCCTTGGGCGGGGTCATGGCCGGGGCTGCGGATCGCAGCGGCATACAGTTCCGCATCCTCAATGCGCGCAAGGGGCCGGCCGTGCGCGCCACCCGGGCGCAGATTGATCGCAGCCTGTACAAAGGGGTCATCCGCCCGCTGCTGGAGGGCGCCGACAACCTGCACCTGTTCCAGCAAGCCGTGGATGACCTGATGCTTGAAGGCGAGCGCGTCACCGGCGTGATAACCCAGGCGGGATTGCGCTTCCATGCCCCCTGCGTGGTGTTGACCGCAGGTACCTTCCTGGCCGGACGGATTCATGTGGGCGAGTCCGGCTATCAGGGCGGGCGCGCCGGCGAGCCGCCGGCAAATACTCTGGCGCAACGTCTGCGCGACCTGCCGTTTCGCAGCGGGCGGCTGAAGACCGGCACCCCGCCGCGCATCGACGGGCGCAGCATTGACTACAGCCATCTTACCGAACAGCCGGGCGACGAGCCGGCGCCGGTGTTCTCATTCATGGGCACGGCGGCGCAGCACCCGCGCCAGGTTTCCTGCCATATTACCCATACCAATGAGCGCACCCACGACATTATTCGCGCCGGCCTGGACCGCTCGCCCATGTACAGCGGCGCGATTGACAGCGTCGGGCCGCGCTACTGCCCGTCGGTGGAAGACAAGGTCGTGCGCTTTGCCGACCGCACCTCGCACCAGATCTTTATCGAACCGGAAGGGCTGACCACGACGGAAGTGTACCCGAACGGCATTTCCACCAGCCTGCCTTACGACGTACAGCATGACCTGGTGCGCTCGATCAAGGGCTTTGAGCAGGCCCGTATTACCCGCCCCGGGTATGCCATCGAGTACGATTATTTCGACCCCCGCGACCTGCGCCCCTGGCTGGAGACAAAGTCTATCTCCGGCCTGTTTTTCGCAGGGCAGATCAACGGCACCACCGGCTACGAGGAGGCCGCCTGCCAGGGACTGGTGGCCGGCGTCAATGCTGCCCTGAGGGTGGCGCAACGGGAGCCCTGGAGCCCGACACGGGATCAGGCCTATATCGGCGTGCTGATCGATGACCTGACCACCCGCGGCGTCACGGAACCCTACCGCATGTTCACCAGCCGGGCGGAATACCGCCTGTTGCTACGGGAGGATAACGCCGACCTGCGCCTGACCGAAACCGGTCGCGAACTGGGCTTGGTGGATGATGTTCGCTGGCGCAGTTTTGCGGAAAAGCGCGCAGCTATCGAAGCAGAACAACAGCGCCTTGCTGCCACCTGGATAGCCGCGGAGGCCCTGCCTGCGGACATTGCCGAGGAGACACTTGGACAGCCCTTGCACAAGGACGCCAACCTGCTGCAGCTCCTGCGCCGCCCCGGCATCGGTTATGCCGACCTGGCTCGCCTGCCCGATTTTGAGCCTGCCGACATAACGCCACAAGTAGCCGAACAGGTCGAAGTGCAAGCAAAATATCACGGCTACATAGAACGTCAGGAGCAGGATATTGCCCGCAATCGGCGGGATGAGAACGCCCGCTTTCCTGACAATGTTGATTTTCTCTCGGTGGCTGGCCTGTCCAACGAAGTAGCGCAGACACTTTCGGCGCAACGCCCCGATACCTTGGGTCAGGCCTCCCGCATCCCGGGCGTAACTCCCGCGGCCGTGTCCCTGTTGCGGGTGTACCTGAAGAAGCGCTCCCTGTTGCAGCACGCTTCCTGAGATCGGACGGCCGCCGCCGGGCCGCAATTCGTCCTCTGTGACAGC